>NZ_JBHFQH010000010.1:0-176027 GCF_041949995.1 Virgibacillus sp. JSM 102003 | reverse complement strand
TTGCCGGGGCAAGGAGGCTGAGGTCGTGCCCATGGAAAGCGAAGTATTCTGCCGGAACGAATTTAAGCACTCAACTATCATTAGAATAATAAAATATCTTCACTATGTCGAGGTTTATATCAATTACGTATTAGATTTAGCCATTGAAAATGAACGTTCCAAACAACTTATCCTGTTATTATTCGTCTTTAAGGTAGAAATTCTAGTTATGTCCCAGCCTCTTTTTCAATGTTAAAATTATTACTACTTATTCCACAATCGATTCCGATAATTGAATAAAAGTTTATAATAATGAACAGTTGATTGTACTGTGTAATTATAATTTGTCATTTTTTGGAGGGATCTATGAGGAAGATTATTTGGAGACGAAGAAAAAAGGAGTATAATCACTCCTTATTGGTTTTTTAGTATGCGTCTAAAGTCTTTTATTTCACTCTCATTTTTAACGGAACGAACTGCTAAAGTATCAATGACTCTTTGTTGGTCTTCTGAAATTTCTTTTACTTCATCAAATCTTTCATCGATGTGTTTAGCAACTTCTTCGATATATGGACCAACACGATTAATTGTGCTGTCTTTCAGCTGTTCTTGTCCATCTTTAAGATCATTCATATCTTTATCTAAGTTATCAAAGCGTTTTTCAAAACCATCCATTCTTTGATTGACCGTTTGAATTTCGCTGAGTATTTGCTTTAAAGTTTCTTCCATTAAAATCACCCCGATTTCTTTTCTATATTATAACACGGTTAGGTTAAGAAGAAATGATTAAATTTTAGTCGGGAAAAGTTGGTTCAGCTATACGTCCTTATAAGCAATATTAGCGCAATTCCTAATTAGCCCGTTTCTGGAGGATGCGTCCTAAGCGATTAACGCGCCCGATTATACAAACTAAGAAAGGTTGCTTTTATCCGCAATTGCCCAAATTCTGTCCATTCTTCTTTCGTCTACTTTTCGTACCTCTTTAACGTTATTTTTTTTGTCGAATATAAAGGCGATTAGTACGATGAGGGCTACTGGTGCTACTAAAAAGTATATCCAAATCAAGGTTTCCACCTCCCTCCTAACTTACTTTATGCATTTTGTATTTTCATCTTAAAAACTGAATCCGTTACCTTTTTTACAGGAGCCTTTTACTGTTCTTTCACAGGAATCTCAATTTCCAGCTCTTCTACAAATTGCGGTTTTCCATAAATTTTCGTGAAAATATCCAAATTCTTATCTTGGGGAACATCTTTAAACACTAACTGAAACTCATATTTATTATTTGTAATCCTTTCATAGACCGGTTCACTCCAGTAGTCTTTACCTTTATCGTCTACAAATTTCACCGCAAGATTACGGTAGGGAACATCCCCCAGTGCTTTAAACGTCAATTGTAAATCGTTTTTATTTCTTTGAACATTACTGACCTCCAATTTCCAGTCATCAGTCGTCACAATAGTTGCAGGGGCATCCTTCCAATTTGTTTGATACTCCTTAGCCTCAAAATCAGTATCATTCATTCTTGTTAAATATGGTTTAATCGTAATTGAACTAGGCGTTTTATCCAATGGCTCCAAAATTCCTTTATAGTCAAAATTCATTTCAGCGTTATCAGCACCATGGCTGCTGATATCTAATTGATCTATAATATTACCTTCATCATCTAAGACAAAAAATTTAATGTTTTTATTGTGATCAAACAACTTATCGTCCATCTTTGATTTATTTTCAAAATCCAGCATCAGTGCAGTTGACAAAGGAGTCAAAGATAACGCTTGGTAAGTAATTTCAATGTCCCCATATTTTTTCACTTTATCAAGAACAGTTTCCCTATTTTTGGTATTATGCTTAATATTTATTTGCCCAAACCAATCATCACTCTTTGGAAAACCCTTCATACCAAAAGTGAACTCCTCAGGTAAGTCAATACTAGGCGAAAACGTCATAACACCAGTATAGCTTCCATCCGCCATTTTGACTGAACGTATTTTCATACTTGGGACATTTAGAAAGGTATCATTAATATAAAAGGCATGAGGGAAGGCGTTATATGGCCGTTTTTCTTCGGGTAAAATACTGTCATAAGGATCCAATTTAAATTCAAGTGCAAAGCGATTGCCATCATAGATGTAATTGGTAAAGGTAGCCCTTTTATCGTCATATTCAAATACCTCATAAATTTCCGTACCCAATCCTTCTTTATCAGCATGTTGAACACCTTCGTCCCCAAACAGTTCAAACAATGAATCCATAAACGGCATCGACTTTAATGTGCTGGCTAGTGCAGGCGATATAAAAGTAGCCCCTGATATGAGTGAAAAGCCCAATACTGCCGCAATCAATCCATAGACCATTTTTGGACGCTTTCGCTTCTTTGGTAATTTCTCAAATGTTGTCATCAATCTATCTTCTACTGACTGTGGAGTCTCAGGGTTACTAAATTCCTTCATAGATTTTTCCCATTTTTCCATTTGGTAGCCTCCTTCTCCTCATAAAGGTTTCTGATTTTTTCCTTCGCGCGCTTAATCCTTGTCTTCACAGTATTTTCGGGAATTTTAAGAATCTGTGCTAAATCATTACTTGTCATTCCCTCAATATAAAACATCGTTAACAGCTGTGCTTGATCTTCTGGTAATAGACGAAGCATTTGGTCGATTTCCACTTGTAGATAGCCTTGTTCGGTGATGGGCGGTTGGTTCCAGTCCTTTAGTGTTGTAACTTTTTTGTTTTTACGTATGATTTGATATGACTCATTCATCACAATTCGTAACAGCCACGTTTTAAAGAAACCTGGTTCTCGTAAGGAATGAAGTGAACGATACGCCTTTAAAATTGCTTCCTGAATCGCATCGGCACTATCTTCTTCATTATGTAAAACCGACATTGCTGCGCGAAACATCAGAGTCTTATGTTCAACGATCAATCGTTCAAACGCTCGATTATTTCCTTTTTTAGCCTTTTTAAATTCGCTGACAACGTTCATTGTAGCCTCCTTTCCTGGATCTAATCATTAGATACAAAAAGTGGTGAAATAGTTTCAGGTAAGATTTCTGAAATAATAAATTCTATTTCCATGTTACTACCAATTGCTTACAAAAGGTAAATTTGATAAATAAAAAAGAGCAGATTCCTATTTGGAAAATGCTCCTTCTGTTTATCAACCGCAATTGAGGTATATCGACTTGAAATACAGGAAATCAACCGTAAACACGCGATATCAACTCGAAATACTAGATATCAACTCAAAATGCAATATATCAACCGACAAATCAGGATATCAACTCAAAATATGAGATATCAACCAACCCCGAAACAACGATTAAAAAAGCAGTTCAATCAAGGGTTTGTCTCCCCTGACTGAACCACTTATTTATCAAAAGATCAAAGGCTATACCCGTCGTTCTCATATATCTTCGCTGCAATACTTCTGTTTCGATCGATTGAGCCTGAGAAAGAATGACTCATGAGCATGGAATAAACCTGCTTTCTGATTGCATCATTATTTTCGAAAAGCTCCTGATCAAGCTGTCTTACGATGACTAGCACCTGATTAAATGCCTCTTCAAGTGATGTTTCCATCAGCATTTCCTTTAGCGGCGCTTCTCCTTTTGAAGCGATCTCTTTCTTGGTACGCAGCACTGCGGACTCGGATGCATACAAGTGGATAGCCACGTCTGATAGCTTCATGAGGACTTCTTGCTGTGTTTCCAGCTGTTCGCCAAACTTCTTACGGGCAAGCTCTACTAGTACAAGATACATCGCTCGTAAATCCTCAATTAGCTTTCCTTGTTTATCCTGGTCAGTGTGCTCCTCTTTTAACCGTTGAAATGCCTTCGTTACCGCTTGCTCGTAAGGAAGTTCTCCTTTCAGTGATTTTTTCAAAAACTGTCCGGTTAAGAGTAAGCGATTTACTTCATTCGTTCCTTCAAATATACGATTGATTCTGGAATCCCTGTATATCTGTTCAATCCGGTATTCATTGATAAACCCTGCTCCGCCGTGTAGCTGAAGGCCTTCATCAGCCAGGTAATCCAAGGTCTCCGAGCCATATACTTTACACACTGCACATTCCAGCGCATATTCTGATAAACCAGCCGCGACAACTCGTTTATCCGCTTCCTGGTCAAGTCCTTTCATTGCTTGCTCCAATAATGCAGACGTTCTGTATTGCATTGATTCGGACGCATAAATTCGCGCTGCCATTTTTGCTATTTTTTCCTTAGAAGCTCCAAAGTCAGCAAGTGCTTGCTTGAATTGCTTCCGCTCCTTAATATGGGTTACCGTTTCTTTTAATGCATACTTTGAAGCGCCGACACAGGCTGATCCAAGATTAAACCGTCCAAGATTTAAGACAGTAAACGCAATGATGTGTCCCCTGCCAATTTCTCCAAGCAGGTTTTCAACAGGTACTTCACAATCCTCTAAAATTACGGACCTTGTTGATGAGCCTTTAATTCCCATCTTTTTCTCCTCGGGCCCAAGCTTTAATCCCGGAAAGTCTTTTTCCACGATAAAAGTAGTGAACTTTTCCCCATCCACTTTTGCATAAACAATAAATGTATCCGAAAAAGAGGAGTTGGTAATATATATTTTCGTGCCATTTAAGAGATAATGTGTTTTTGCTTCGTTCAGGACTGCAGTTGTCTTCCCTGACATCGCATCAGACCCTGCTTCAGGCTCTGTTAGACAGTAAGCACCAATATATTCTCCACTTGCCAGTTTAGGAAGATACTTTTCTTTCTGCTCGGTTGTCCCGTAATAGGTGATTGGCAATGTTGCAATACAGGTATGATTGGAGTGTGCTACGCCATAGCTTCCAGTCCGTCCAATCTGCTCCCCGACAATACCTTTGCTAATCTTATCTAGTCCTAAGCCGCCAAATTCTTCTGGGATGCTGTGGGCAAGCAGTCCAAGATCCCCCGCCTTCTTCATCAAGTCAACGACAACATTAAACTGCTGTGCTTCAATCTCTTGGTGACGCGGTTCAACTTCTTTCATGGCAAATTGCTGTGCTGTCTTTTCAATCATCTTATGTTCGTCTGTTAAATCTTCCGGGAAAAACGCTTCATTCGCTTCTATCTGATTAACTAAATAAGAACCACCATAATTTCCGGTTTTAATAGTTGCCAAATTATTCACCCTCCCTATTGATGCTTAAAGTTCGCTTTTCTTTTTTCAATAAATGCCTGTACACCTTCTTTAACATCATCGGTTTGAAAGACATCCGTAAAGAGAGTTGCCTCCCGTTCAATGCCATCCTCTAAGGTCATGTCTAAACCTTCGTCGACAGCTTGTTTAATCCTTGATAGTGACTGGAGTGACTTATCAGCAATTTGATTAGCTAGTTTCATAGCCTTATTCAACCCATCACCAGTTGGAACAACATGATTCACTAATCCTATTTTCTCTGCAGCGTCTGCCGTAATCGGTTCGCCTGTAAACATAAGCTCTTTGGCTTTTGCTTCTCCAACAAGTCGGGGCAGTCTTTGGGTTCCACCGCCACCCGGGAATAAGCCAAGCTTTACTTCCGGAAGACCTATTGTCGTATGCTCCTCGGCAATACGAATATCAAACGTTAAGGCAAGTTCACAGCCACCGCCAAAGGTAAGTCCGTCAAGTACCGCAATTGTTGGCTTTGGCAAGTTGTCCAGATTATTTAACATGTTATGCATTTCCATCACACCTGAACGCATATCAGGATTTCCGATCATGTTTGGAAATTCCTTTATATCCGCTCCAGCCATGAATGCTTTCGTTCCAGCAGTAGTGAGCACAACACATACCACTTCCGGATCAGCCTCCACCTTTTCTGTAATCTCTTTTAATTCTTGTTGTACCTGTTGTCCCATTACATTTAATGGCGGATTATCAATCGTTATGACCGCGATACCATTTTCTTTTTTAAAGGAAACGAGTTGTCCCATTTTATTTCTCCCCTTTCGTATAGTCATACCAGCCCTTACCTGTTTTCCTGCCAAGGTTACCTGCTTTCACTTTTTCCTCTACTGATTTTGCCGGTTTGTCTTTTGGATCTCCTGTTTCCTGATAAAGCTGGAGGTTTGCGTAATATCCAACATCAATTCCAGACAGATCCATCAATTCGAAAGGCCCAATCGGATGTTTTAAAGCCTTTTTGGTTATTAAATCAATTGCTTCAAAGTCCGCATAGCCTTCCTCGTACAAGTAAAGTGCTTCTTTAGATATGGCAAATAGCAGACGATTTGCGATAAAACCATAGATTTCTTTTTCCAATAGCACTCCGGTCCGGCCAATCTGCTCGCAAAAATTCATTGCTGTTTGTGCAGTTTCGTCAGACGTTTGATCACTTTTAACCACTTCCACACAATCCATTACAAGTGGCGGGAAGAAGAAATGCATATTCAATACTTTATCAGGCCTTGTTGTAACCTCAGCAAGCTTGGAATTGACTATTGTTGAGCTATTTGTTGCCAGTATAGCTTTCTGCGGTGCAAGCTTTTCCAGTTCGGAAAATACTTCTCGTTTTACGTCCAGTTTTTCAACGACTGCTTCAATTACTAAGTCAGCATCCTTTACAGCCGCTTCCAGGCTTGTAGTCGTATGAAGACTGGCAAAAGCAGCATTTTTCTTTTCTTCGGTAATTTTATCTTTAGTGACCCACTTTGCCATGTGTCCTTCCAACTGCTCTTTCGCTTTGTCCAAGGCGCTTTCCTGAATATCCTGCAGATGTGTTTCAAACCCTCCGAGTGCACTAAGCATAGCAATTTGATGACCCATGGAACCTGATCCAATAACTGCAACCTTATGTATCGTTTTGTTCGTCATAGCCTTTCTCCTCCTTCGTTAAGAGAGAGCTAATAGAGCCACTCATTCCGCCCTATTAACTCCATTACCTTATTTCTGTAAACTTTCATCTCTAATTGCCCGACGTAAGATCTTTCCTACATTTGTTTTCGGAAGTTCATCCCGGAATTCGACTACTCGCGGTACTTTATAGGACGCCATATTTTCTTTGCAATATGCGATAAGCTCTTCTTCATCACATTGCTTGCCGTCTTTTAAAACAACAACCGCTTTAACGGTTTCTCCGCGATATGCATCAGGAATCCCAACAACAACCGCTTCCTGGACGGCAGGATGCTCATAAATAACCTCTTCCACATCACGAGGATAAATATTAAACCCACTTGCAATAATCAGGTCCTTTTTTCGATCAACAATATAGGCATAACCATCTTCGTCCATACGGGCAATATCTCCTGTGTATAGCCAGCCATCACGAAGCGTGTTAGCCGTTTCTTCCGGCATATTCCAGTATCCTTTCATTACCTGTGGACCTCGAATGACTATCTCGCCCGTTTCACCGACAGGAACTTCCTCGGTTCCCTCTGCTAAATCAACAATCTTGTAGTCAGTAGACGGGATTCCAATGCCGATGCTGCCTGGTTTTCTTTCGGCAAAAAACGGATTACAGTGTGTAACTGGGGCACTCTCAGAAAGGCCGTAACCTTCCAGGATTTTAGCGCCGGTTTTTTCTTCAAAAGAACGCAGTAATTCACCTGGCATTGGAGCACTGCCACTGTTACAAATACGTATACTGTCAATTCCATATTGTTCTGCCTTTGGATGACTTGTTAATGCTACATACATCGTCGGAACACCAGGGAATGAGGTTGGCTTTAAGTCCTTGATCGTTTGCAGCACTTCCTCCAACTCAAATCTTGGCAGCATGATACTCAATGACCCTGTGTAGATGGACAGATTCATACAGGATGTCATCCCAAACACATGAAATAGAGGTATTACCGTGAGATAGCGATCTTTCCCGGGCTGGATTTCATCTTTAAAATATTCATAGACTTGCATCGTATTCGTTAAAATATTTCGATGGGTAAGCATAACTCCCTTCGATCGTCCTGTCGTTCCACCAGTGTATTGCAGAACTGCTAAATCTTCTTTCGGATCGATTTCTACTGGCTCCGGTGGTCGTTGTGCTTGTTTCAGAAAAGCTGTGAATCCTATTGCCAAGCTATCTTCTGTGTCTCGTCCTTCCAGGTTTACTTTAATCACGCGCTTAACAGATGTGTTATCGATAATTTGGTTCAACACGGGAAGTAATGGTTCATAGATAACGATTGTTTCTGCCCCTGAGTCGGTTAATATATGCTCAAGTTCTTTTCCAACGAGCATTGGATTAACTTGTGTAACTGTTCCACCGGCTTGTAGCGTTCCATAATAACTTATGACGTATTGCGGGCAGTTTGGAAGCATGAGAGCCACACGATCTCCTTGACTTAGGCCATCTTGCTGAAGAGATGAAGCAAATGCTCCTGTTTGTGTACCAAGCTCCTTATACGTGATTTCTTTTCCATAAAAATAAAGTGCCTGATGATCCCCATAATTGGCAATTGCATTCTTTAGCATATCTGGGACGGAGTCATTGGGTATTTCAAGCTCCTTCTTAATATGCTCCGGGTAGTGCTTTAACCATGTTCTATTCATTAGTCTTCCTCCCCTTAATTTGATAACGCTTACATTTAACGTTATTCATTATTTGGACATTTTACGATAGGTTCTATCTAATAGATTCTTGCATCACAGTGATAATGCTGCTTTCTCTTGTCTAATGATGGTTGAGTGTTTAGATTCGTTCCGTCATAATACTTCGCTTTCCGCGGGCACGACCTCAGCCTCCTTGCCCCGGCAAGGGGTATGCCGACGTTGTCCGCAAAGGACGGTTTTAGTCGGCCTTCATTTAGTTGCTTCTTCCGGGGTCTTCGGAACGTGCTGTTCCCGCAGGAGTCTACGTATTCTGCCTCCACTGATAGAGATTTCCCGATTAATAAGTAGTTATATTCCATAAGATTAACGATTAGTTGAGCAATCCATAGCGCAGGAAATACACGAATACTCCTGTGGGAATAGCAACAGCTGAAGATCCCGCAGGAAGCGGTTTTTGCTTCCGAGGAAGCTGAAGCGTTGCCCTAGGTGCGCGAAGTGTATTTCCGGAGCGGTGTCATAGCACTCATGTATTTTCCACATAAAATCGCACTTTAAATTAACTACGAAGATTAACAACAAATTCTTCCAGAAAAGTACCTTACGATAATACTACGGAATTAAAACAAGTTTTCCTTTTGTTTTTCTTCCCTGCATTAAAGCATGAACGTTTGCGGCATCTGCTAATGGGTATGTTCCGCCGACCGTTAGTTTTAGCTCTCCTTTTTGTACATACGCTAAAAGTTCGCTTAAACTATCTTGAAAAAGCTTTGGCTTTCGCATGATTTGCGGCAGGAAAAATCCTACAACAGATTGATTTCGTTTCATTAGTGCACCTGGATAAAATTTTGCCTGTTCACCACTTGCTGCACCATAAATCACCAGACGGCCAAATGGCGCTAAGCATTCAACTGTTTTATGAAAAACTTCACCTCCTACCATTTCCAGCGCAACATCAACACCTTCTCCATCTGTTAATTCACGAACTTTTTCTTCCCAATCTTCTTTGGTATAATCAACAGCATGATCTGCACCCATCTGCTTAGCAAACGTCAATTTCTCCTCGTTACTGGCAGTGGCGATTACTTTTCCTGCTCCAAATAACTTTGCAAGCTGGACAGCCAACGAACCAACCCCACCAGCAGCTGCATGGACAAGAACGGTTTCACCTTCTTCTAATCGGCCCATCGTTTTTAAGATGTGATAGGCACTCAACCCTTGTAATGGAAGTGCGACTGCATTTTCATAATCTACACCATCTGGCACAGGAATAACTGCTTTTGCCGGTACAACTGCATATTCTGCATAGCCTCCAGATTCAATTAAAGCGACAACCCTTGCACCTTTTTGTATACCTTTTACATTGGAACCTACTTCGCTTACCACCCCGGCGACCTCTGCACCTGGGATAAATGGCAGATTGGTTGGTACTACATATTGACCTTCACGCCTGGCAGTGTCTGCATAATTAACACCAACTGCTTTCACTTCAATTAATACGTCATCTTCGCTGTATGCTGGCGCTTTTGTATCAATAACCTCCAGCACATCTGGTCCACCATATTCGTTAAATTGTACTGCTTTCATAACTATAGCAATCCTCCATATAAAATTTAGTCTTCTGCAACAATTGTTTTCCCGTCGAATAACCTTGGCACAACGGATAATATGCCCTTTCTGCTAACAAATTCCACTTCATTTTCAACACCATATGCAGCCATCATCTTTCCTACATGTGAATTACGAAGCACATTTTCCGCCTGATCACTTAAATTTTCATAAAACAACTTTGCTGCCATGGCACTGTCCGTTAGATCAACCGGTTCTTTGTTGTAGGTATTTACAAGCTGATCAATAAAATATCCCGCTCCATAAAAATCCTCTATGCAAAATGAATTGTTTGATCCGGAACAGACAACAACAATCGATTCATTGTCATATCTCTCAATTAAGCGACGAGCGACCGCCTCGCCATTTAACAAGGATGCCATATATACTTTTTTGGCAGACGCTGCTTTACGAATAGCTACGGTTCCATTCGTTGTTGACAACACCACCTTTTTTCCGGCTATATGGTTCTTAAGATATAATGGAACAGGGTCCAAAAACCCCTTATTCGTTATACCATCACGCTCTCCAACAAGACAAACATCATCATTTTTTATTGCTTCTGCTTCTTTTAACGCCTCCTTTTCATCCAATACTGGCGTTACCTGTTTTGCCCCATATGCCAGACACGTTGTAATCGTCGACGTGGCAAGCAGCACGTCAAACACGACCGCAATTTTATCCTCTTTCATTTGGAGATCATCGATTTCTTCTTTTTTCCAGAGAAGATGCACCTTCACAATCTGTCACACACCCTTTGAGGTATGCAACGCATATTGGATTAGGTTGGATACAAATTTATCAAAATGAGAAAATCTAGTATCATTTGTCTGGCCTTGTTTGTACCGGAAATATATCTGCTGACAAATTACTGCAAGTTTAAAGTAAGCGAATGTTTGGTAAAAGTGAATACTTGAGACATCGCGACCACTTTTCTTTGCGTAATCCTCGACAAACTCCGCACGGGTGAAGAATCCATCAATTACGGTCACAGGAGGCTTTCCAAGTCCTTTTTTCAATAATTCCGGATCACCTGCTTCTATCCAATAGCTCATGGCTGCCCCAAGATCTGCCAATGGATCGCCTACTGTTGTCATTTCCCAGTCAAACAATCCAGTCATTTCACTAAAATCATCGGAAAACATAGCATTGTTCAGCTTGTAATCGTAATGGATAATCGTTGGATCAGGCGATACCGGAATATTATCCGTTAGCCAGTTTGTTAACGCGGTTACCCCTGGTACATCATCAGTCTTTGAACGATCATACCGCTTAATCCATCCCTTCACCTGACGCTCCATAAATCCATCCGGCTTAGCAATATTGACGAGGCTGGTTTTCGTGTAATCAATTTGGTGCAGTTCTACCAATTTGTCGACCATTAGCTCCGAAACTTTGCGTCCCAGTGCATTATCATATGCCACCCCCTCAGGAAATTCGGTATCCAGTACAATCCCCTTTCTTCGTTCCATGATAAAAAAGGGGCTTCCAACAATATCTGTATTATCCGAAAACACATGAGGCTTTGGCGCTGTTGGGTATGATGGATGTAATCCCGACAACACCGTATACTCCCGCTCCATATCATGTGCCTTTGGGGCAACTGGACCTAACGGTGGCCTGCGCAAAACTGCTTCCCAGTCTTCAACTCGTAATAAATATGTCAGATTAGAGTGGCCAGCACCGAATTGTTCAACTTCAAGCGGTCCGTCCGGAACTCCTGCGATATTTTCTCGGATAAATTGCAATAGTGGACCTTTATCGAGTTCTTCACCATTCCGGACACGGATTGTATCTTT
This sequence comes from Virgibacillus sp. JSM 102003, assembly GCF_041949995.1. Taxonomy (NCBI): domain Bacteria; kingdom Bacillati; phylum Bacillota; class Bacilli; order Caryophanales; family Bacillaceae; genus Virgibacillus; species Virgibacillus sp. JSM 102003. The sequence goes on along the minus strand of NZ_JBHFQH010000010.1, from coordinate 164,160 downwards.
AAAACCGGATTTCATCTCAGTCATCTCCCTTCATATGCACCTGCAGCTTATCCTTGAATGAATCCGGAATTGCTATTGTTTGCTGTGCGTGTACGTCAACATAAACAAGGACTACCTCACCTCTTGCAATCAAATCCCCTGATTCACTCTCCGTCATCGTACTTGTCAGTGTTATACTCTTGGTTCCAATCTTTAATACCTCTGTGGCAACTTGGAGTGTCTTTCCAAAATAACCCTGCCTAATAAAGTCACACTTTGCTGAGACCAGCATAAAAGCAAAATCACCATTCTCAATATCAATTCCAAGCTTTTTCAAAAACTCAATTCTTGCCTCTTCCATATAAATAAAATAACTCGCATTGTTAATGTGTCCTAACAGGTCTGTTTCACTGACTCGAACTTTTATATCCAAAATATCCAGCCTAGCTCACCTCCTATTGCTCAATCCCTTTCAGGATCATATCTACATAGATTTCCACCAGGTCATCAATGGACACTTCTCCATCTGGCTTATACCACTGGTAACTCCAATTTGTAATTCCTAAGATCCCAAACGTAATCATATCCGTCCGCAAACCTTCACGGAATTCACCTTGCTGAACACCTTCATTAACCGTCTTTTCGATATTCAGGCGAAACTGATCCCGCTTCTTTTTAATATTTTCAATGTTTTCATTACCCAAATGCCTCACCTCACGGAAAAACACCCGTGCACTTGGCCCTTTATCAGCAATATCTGTTACCAGCAATCGGATTGTCCTGCTTAATTTCTCTTTTTGTGATAGATCTTGATTGTCCAAAATAAGCTGCTGTCGTTCTAATAGATTGGTAATGTAATCAGAGTGAATGTCCATTAACAGCTGCTCTTTACTTGAAAAATAATAATAAAATGTCCCTTTAGTTACCTCCAGTACATCGACAATATCCTGGATTGACGTCTGACTGAATCCTTTTTTCTCAAAAAGTATAATACTCTGCGTTGTTATCTTCTCTTTCATATTATATTCCTCGCTAGTTTGATATATTTATAAAGCATGTGCACCGCCATCAACTGATAGAATATCACCGCTGACATAATCCGATGCCTTTGATGCTAGGAATAATGCCGCTCCTTTCAAATCAGCATCACTTCCCAACCGGTTCAACGGTGTTCCTTCTAAAATTTTATCTTTTCCCGTATGAATTAACCCTTTTGACATTTTTGTTGGGAAAAACCCTGGTGCAATGGCATTTACGTTAATATTATGCTGTCCCCATTTTGTTGCCAAATCCTTTGTGAACGTCATAATTGCCCCTTTACTCGTATTGTAGCCGATTGTGTCCATGAATCGTGGATCTGTTCCACCAAAGCCAGCAACCGAAGCGATGTTGATGATTTTACCGCCTTCCTGCTCAATCATTACTTTGCCGACTTCCTGACTCATTAAAAACGTCCCCGTCACATTTACGTTCATGACCTTTTGCCAAGCTTCAATCGGCATATCGACAACAGGTGCGCCCCATGTAGCACCACTATTGTTCACCAGAATATCAATCGATCCAAAGTGTGCCTTTGTTTCATCAACTACTTTTTTAACATCGTCCTGATTTGTAACATCACAGCTGAATGCCAATGAATCAACACCGAATTTCTTCAGCTCCTCACTCATTTCCAGGCATGCCTCAAGTTTACGGGAGCACACGACAACATTAGCGCCTGCTTCTGCTAACCCTTGGGCAATTTGCGCCCCTAGTCCACGTCCTCCACCTGTAACAATTGCCGTCTTTCCTTCCAGCTTAAAAAGTTCTAGTACATTCATGTTATATCCCCTCCATAATTATGAATATTTTCGAAGCTCTAATTTGGCTATTTGTCTGCGATGCACTTCATCCGGACCATCGGCTAACCGGAGTGTCCGCGCATTCGCCCAATGTGCAGCCAGCGTGACATCATCGCTCACTCCTGCACCACCAAACGCCTGAATTGCTCGGTCTATTACCCGTAATGCCATACTTGGCGCAACAACTTTGATCATTGCTATTTCTGTTTTGGCTTCCTTGTTGCCAACCGTGTCCATCATGTAAGCTGCTTTTAACGTTAATAACCGGGCTTGTTCAATATCTATTCGTGATTCAGCAATCCATTCCTGAACAACACCCTGGTCTGCTAATTTTTTGCCAAAAGCCACGCGATCTTGTACACGCTTACATAAATCTTCAAGCGCTCGTTCTGCAGCCCCAATTAGCCGCATACAGTGATGAATGCGTCCTGGACCAAGTCTCCCTTGTGCAATCGCAAAACCTTTTCCTTCACCCCAGATCATATTTTCAGCAGGAACTCTAACATTGTCATATGTAATTTCTGCATGCCCATGTGGTGCATGATCATAACCAAACACAGGAAGCATTCGCTCCACTTTTACCCCTGGTGTATCAAGTGGCACTAAAATCATCGACTGTTGCGCATGCCGGGCAGCTTCAGGGTCGCTTTTTCCCATGACAATCGCAATCCTGCATCGCGGATCACCAGCACCGGACGACCACCACTTGCGACCATTAATTACATACGCGTCACCGTCTCTAACAACGCTTGATTCAATATTCGTTGCATCACTTGAAGCAACATCAGGCTCTGTCATCGAAAAACATGACCGAATCTCACCATTCAGAAGCGGGAACAGCCACTTTTGCTTTTGGTCCTCGGTCCCGTAGCGATGCAATACTTCCATATTGCCTGTATCCGGAGCATTACAATTAAACACCTCCGGGCCAATCATCGAGCGTCCCATAATTTCACAAAGCGGTGCATATTCCTGATTTGTTAATCCGCCTCCATATTCACTATCTGGCAAAAATAAATTCCAAAGCCCTTGTGCCTTAGCCTTTTCCTTTAATGTTTCCATAATTGGCGGAACAACAGCCCAGCGATTTTCCTGGTGATTCAACTGCTCATCGTAGACTTTTTCGTTTGGATAAATATGCTCCTCCATGAAGTCCGTCAGTTTCTTTTGCATATCGATAACTTTTTCAGCGTACGAAAAATCCATCTCTTCATCTCCTGCTTATTTATTAACTAACTAACCGGATAGTATGTTCAGAATATTATAATTAATTATAAATGATTGTCAAAAAAAATGCAATATAAAAACGCCAGACACAATTGGAATTAGTAATTGTCCTGACGTTGTTAGTTACGACTATTTCAAATGCTCTTTAAAAGCATCAATAAATTGTTGTGGGGATGATTTTACCGTATAGGAATAGACACCCTTAATTGTGTGTAGATACAAGAGGCCGCCTGTTTTACCTACAACCCGATATGACATATCAAGTACATTTTCAATCGAAAACTCGCGATGCTGTGTTACTATTTTCTCATCATACATATAGATGATACGTTCATACTCAACATCTCTTTGTTCGATACTGCTTACTTCCCGTTGAACTTTAACATACGGCTGTTTGGCAATTAAATACATGGATAACCTCCAGATATCTTGTGGGTTAGGAATTTATAAAATTTAAGCGCTGTGGATAACTGGACTTCCGAATCAGCGACGTCCAGCTCCAGCGCTTTTGTTCCTACGCTACAAGTTTTCTATGAATAATCGGATGACATCGGCTCCACCAATAAATGTCCCTAAAGAACTCCCCAAGTTTGCCAACACAACGACAAGCAGAATACGACTCACCTTATTATGCCAAAAACCCTTCACACTAAATACATCCTCAGAAATTGTTTCAAAGTCCGCTACATTTGGTCTGCGAATATAAGCTTGAACAATCCCCGCAAACCAGCCAGCAGCGATTAATGGATTTAGTGAAGTTATTGGGGCCACTACAAAAGCAGTTAGAATTGCAAGTGGATGTGCCAAGGCAACCGCTGCCCCGATCGCTGAAACAGATCCGTTCCACAACACCCAGCTTATCGTTTGCTGGACACCTGCAGATGGGTTTGCATAAAATGTATATGCAATAATTGCCAGAATGAGGATTGGAATTGACCAGCCGATAATTTTAGGGATCTTTGATTTAGGAGGTACCTCATCCAACCGTTCCAAATCATGTTCTTTATTTATTTCCTGTTTAATCCCAGGAACATGTGCTGCTCCTAATACAGCAACAATCTTCGTGCCTGGTGCCTCTTTAATTTTCTGGGATAAATACTGGTCACGCTCATCGATTAATGGCTTTTTCAGCTTTGGAAAGCTATCGGTAAACTCCTGCAGCATTGAATTTAACATATCCTGTGACTTCATTTTTTCCAATTCTTCTTCAGAAATTGTTTCTTTCGTAAAAATACTGCCAATAACTTGCATGAGCAGCATAGCTTTACCCTTTAGTCCGATACCACTCCAAATACGGGAAAAGGTAGTTTGGATATTCCGATCAGCTAGTACGAGGCCGGCATCATTCTCCTTCGCTGATTCAATCCCTTGAATCATTTCCTGTCCTGCATTTATACCAAACTGCTTTGCCATGCGTTTTTGAAAGGATGAGATAGCAAGGTTCATTAAAAGCAGGGTTGCTTTCTTTTCTTTAATAACTTTAAATATATCCATATCCTTCCATTTGTTACCATCGACAATTGACTTATATCGTTGTTCATCCAGTTCAACACAAACAGAATCAGGCTTTTCCGCTTCAATAACTTCTTTTACCTGTTGTGCACTATGCTTTGATACGTGCGCAGTTCCAATAAGTATTAATTCTTTATCATCTATATTTATCCTGGTAATGTTCTCTTCAGACATAAACTACCTTCCTTTTACAGCTTCATTAATCACTATACCCATTATATAATGATACCTTAGACAAACAAAAGCCTGGTGTGAAAACCAGGCTTTTTATCATTATGTCATCCATTTAGGCGGACTGTTTTTATCCCAGTAAATCTCACCAATTTCATGGTGGTTTTCAAAACCATCACTGCTTAAATGATAATGGAAATTAAACCAGTATCCTTCTAAAGGTCGGTTATCACGCCTAACATGGAATCGTGCAATATCTTTTTTTGTTCGATTATCATATATATTAAAAATCTTTTCTCCATGTCCCTGTGATGGCCGCTCCGTAATGTTGTAATAAGGGACTTCATCTTCTCCTGCTTCTGCCAAAATCATATTAAGGGATTCCTCAATTTTAGGCAAAATAGCTGTCATGAAATCGTCTTCCACATGTGTCACAATTCTAGGTCCCATTTTAGTATACGTTTGTTCTTTTGCTTTTTTGGTTATTTCATTAATGAGGATTTCTTCGTCAGAAATTTGATCAGGTTCCGTTTCATCACTGACCTCGGGTAAGGCTACGGAAACGACTTCATCAATATCCGACTTCGGTGAAATAGCCTCACTGCTTTCCTCTGCTTCGGTTTCCAGAGAAATTTGCGGGACATAGATCCCTAAGGTCATAATTGCGATAAGGATAACTGAAATTTTTCTGAACCATAGTTTCATAGAAAATATCCCCTTAAATGTACTCTATTAAATTTTACCATGTTAAAGAGAAATGTCTACATTATTCTCTTATTTTTTTTTGAACGTTTGTTGACAAAAAAGTGTGAACTGCAAGTAGATTAATTCAATTTCTCTACGTCTGTTACTGTGAAGTTATTTTTGTCCATATCTTTTTTAATGCTGTTTACCATTTGTTCGTCGGCTTCTTCTGGGAGTACAATACAAACTCTTCTAACGTATTTGGAACCGTTATTCAGCGAAATAACACTTTGCACATTGCAGTATTTGTTAACAATTTTAAGCATCTTTCTTAAGACCCCGGAGTATTCAAGCGTTCCAATCGTTAGGGAATAGCTTCCAATATTTGCTCCCCAGGCATTTTCCAGTACTTGAATAACATTTCCGTTTGTTAATATCCCAATAAATTCTCCTGAATCATCAATAATTGCAAGAAAAGGAAGACGCTTGATCGATGAAAATACCTTGAAGAATGGATCATCTTCTTTTACAAAGCCATCCTGATCAGAAACAAGCTCCTTCAAGGGTCCCTCGAGGGAATGTTCTCTTTCATATTCAAGTAAATCAACTTTGTAAATATTACCGACGTAGGTAGACCCTGATTCATCCAGCACCGGTATACAGCGATAACCAGTCTCCTCGAGTTTATCTAACGCGTACTTCATACTGTCATTTTCTTTCACAAATTCAACATCATGCTTAGCTACATAATCATTTTTTATAAGCATCTTGTCTACCTCCTAATTTCTCTTATACTATAAATAAAATAATATATTTTTACTATTTTCCTATATTTTCATTATAATATCAATAGTTAGAAAATTCAATTATTCATTAGTGGCCTAAAATACTGTGGAGTACTTTTTCCTGTACTTTTTGTCTTCTTCTTTTTCAATTATATTCAATGCTGTATTCTTTATTTCTTCTTCTTTCAGTTCGTCATACAAATTGCTAAGGTTTTTAATAATATCGAAGCGAATTAATGTATAGTTTTTTTCGGAAGTACAATTATCAAAACGATTAACAAGGTGCTTGATGACCATCTCTTTTTGCTCTGTACCAGCAAGACCTATCTTCCAAATTGATTGCAGGCTATGTCTGGCTGTCACAAATTTCTTATCTTTTGTCACTTCCCATACTGCAGCAAAATCATGTAACATCCTTTTTTCAGGGTCACTTTTAGCCAAGCTGCATAAAAACTGTGCAGCTCTTGCTCTTTGATGATTATTAGGATGCGTTAAATCATCCACCAATTGATCCCAAACCTCGTATGCCCAATCCACTTCAACTTTTGTAGCATCAATAATATTGCTGAAGGCCTCATATTGTAAGTTCTTATCATCAGACTGTAAATTCTCAAAATAAGTTTTTATCGTACTATCCATTTGATCTCTCCTTCAATAAGCAATCCTTTACTTAAGTATAGATGAAATTGTAGCTAAGATAAATGTTTAAGATAAGGGTAATTATTATGCATTACAAATTTTTGCATTCTTTAAAAATCGCACAAAATAGCGGAAAAGTATGCAAGCTGCAGAGGAGTTTGGAACACCTGGCATTCTGGTGGCAGGTGCAAAAATTGCTGGATTTCTTTAAGTGGCTGATGCTATGGTGCTTACCAAATAAATATCAACTAAGAAGGAGGCTGACATTAAAGTCAGCCTCCTTCTAATTTTACAGACCACCTATTTCAATTCTGAAGGATGCTTCATGAAAAATGGTACTGCTTTAACCCCCGCCATGCGAACGTATGTAAATAATTGACCTTTATGGTGTATCTCGTGATCAATTGCATTAGAAAGCCAGAAACTTCCTGGTGCAATATCTTTGTTGAACTCAACTTCATCTGTTAGTTGAGATTTGGAAAGAGATTTTAGATCTTGCTTGGTTGTTTCCGTATATTTCTTGAGAATTTCGCGTACATCACGCATTGTCTCATAATTTGATTCCTCTTGTGGAGGAGTGAACTTTCCGTTCTTCACCGTTTTAACAAACATGTCCATCGATGTAGCTATATGAACCGCCAAATCGCCTAATGATTTCGCGTTATCCCAAGGTTTGAACTGAACATGTTCATCGTCCACTAGTTCCAGCAACTCTTGCACTACTAGTCTATGTTTCAGCCAGCCATCAACAACTTCATCCATTGTACTCATCTATAATCCTCCTATATACGTTATTATCACACCTTCTATGCTACAATTAATTCATAGAATATCAAATAAAAAGCAATTTGATAATCACCCAAAAATATTCCCATCTATCAAAGTTAAAGACTCCTCCCACTACTTTCCACAACTCAATACGATGACTTTGTGTTTATGTAATTTTTTAATCGGGAATTCTATCTATAAAACAACTCGATAAGGAGAGATTCAGCATGGAACAAATTCTCTTTATTCAAACTGGTACTGGAATAGATGTGCATGGTCAAAATGTTACAAAGGCCTCAATCCGCGCAGTGGAAGATGCGATATATGGAAACTCAATGCCAGGGATTGCGAAGAGCCTTCCTGATCAGCGGATTGAAAATATGAACGTAAATGTTCGCCTGGCTGTACCACTTGACCGTGATCACTTGGACGTTGAAAAAGTAAAAGATACCATTCCCTATGGTACAGTGACCGTCGATGTTACAGATGGTGGAATGGCAACTTCAAGTGGAATTATTCTGGAAGATAAACAGGATGACAATGATTTAATGTATATCGTGAACGCTGCCGTTGAGGTAGGCTATTAAATTAGGAGATACTTGATCATCGCAAGTTATTCCTTACCATAAACTTCACGATTAAAATGCACTGTTTAAAAGGCTTTTCTTTCTAACAGCTATTGATAAATAAAACGCCATTGCATCCAGATATTTAGCGGACACAGGTGCTGCTATTTCGATAAAAAAGCGTTCTTTGAGGAATACGCGGACACAGGTGCACTTATTTCACATAAATTCAAGTGAAATAGGGGTAATTACTGCAAATAAGGTGTCTGGTGTCCGCTTAAACGTTAATATTGCTTGTTTTCGATAAAATAAGAGCTCCCTTGTCCGCTATTGTTGTTGCAGGCATTTCTCGGTATCTATTGCTTTCGTTTACCAATAGGTTACCAAGCAATTTATCTACTATAAGACGGCTAACCGATATAGTCTTATCTTATGGTCATACGACATTTAATATTGTTTGTATTATTTTTTTCAAAAATAATACTTTGTGTAACAATATTCGATTCTCAGGACAAATAAGTGGCAACAAAATATCGACAATTTTGTGGAAATTTAAAAATATGGCAGTCTATCCTAAAAATAGAGGGGTCCCTAATACCGGGACCCCTGTTTATTACTTAAATTCATGCTTTGCTAATGTTGTTGCAATTGTATCCTCAATGGAGGTATCCGAATTGCCTAGATAATTATTTAGCATAATGGAAAATACCAAGTCTGTTCCATCCTGTGACGTGACATAGCCAGAAAGTGTTGAGACACCAGTTAATGAGCCGGTTTTGGCTACAACATTATCCTGGGCCGGTGGCGATGTCATACGATACCTGAGCGTACCGCCAACAAGACGTTCTGGTGCACCAGCAACTGGCAAGGAGTTTTCAAATGCCGGAAACCAGCTTTTGTCTTGAATTCCAGTTAAAAATTGGGTAAGCTCATTGGACGGAATCATGTTTTTGTGAGACATACCTGACCCGTCTCGCAAAAGGATTGTATCACGGTCTACGCCAAGATCAGTCGCAACATCTTCAATGACATCGAGTCCTTTATCCCAACTTCCTTCACCATGTACCACTTTTCCCATTTCTTTTGCTAGAATTTCACCGTGACCGTTGTTGCTCAATTTCATGAACGGAATAAAGAGCTCTTCCAGAGTCATCGATTTCCTTGAAGCAAGTAAAGTTGCATCCTCAGGTGCTACACCTCTTGTCACATCCGAATTGCCTGTCAGTTTAATGCCATTTTCCTCTAACGATTTTTTAAATACATCAAGTGCATACCCTGTCGGCTCCCAAACAGAAACCCAGGATCTGGAGCGTGTCCCATCAACAGGAATGGTTCCTTCAATTAAAATATTATTTGTTCCGTGCTGCCGTTCAATTGAAATATCCCTGTTTTCACCAGCTGGGACCGTTTTGGCCTCATTGACAATTGTGACATAGTCGGTAGCAGGTGTAACGCTTACGTCAGGCTTACTACCAGCGTCATCAGCTGGATAAACCTTAACAATAACCGTTCCCGCATCATAATCTTCATTTGGTGATAAGGATAATGCTGAAACTTGCGCCCCCGTGTAATAAGGCTCGTCAGACCAGTTTAGATCCTGTGACAGACGGACATCATCATACCAGCTATCGTCGCCAATTAAATCGCCCTGAATGACATTGATACCTTGACCTTTTAATTCTTTTGCAAATTGATCCAGATCACCTTCCATTAGCGTCGGATCTCCTTTTCCCTTCAGATATAAATCCCCGTGAAGGGCATTTCCCCTGATATTACCGTCCGTCAGTACCTCAGTGGTAAATTGATAGTCCGGTCCCAAAGTCTCCATAGCTGCTGCACCTGTCAGCAGCTTCATGTTAGACGCTGGATGAAGGCGTTCATCACCAGACCGTGCATAGAGCTGTTCACCAGTACTAGCTTCCCGAACACTGACGCTTGTACTCGCTCCTTCCAGGCTTTCGTGACGGAGAATTTCGTCAAGCTTGTCCGCTAACTGATCATTCTCATTTACAGTTTCTGCCGTGTCTTCAGATGCTGTTACAAAGGGTTTCTCCTGACTGGCAAACAGCATAACAACAACCATTGCCAGAAGGAAAAACAAGAATAATTGCTTCATATACCCCTTTGTGATCATAAACTTGTTCACATCCTTTTGCATTTATTTGAATATTTTCAATTATACTAAAATATCATCTTAATTTAACCCCGTTTCGGCTAAAATCATTCCTTTCACCTATGCCCAGCAAAAATATAGTCCATACTATCCGGTTTTAATTAACTATTTCAATGGTAGAATTCTGAGGTACCAAAAAAGAGGCTGGGACATAACTAAACATCTCTACTTTAAAGACGAAATAATAGGATAAGTTATTTGGAATTTTCATTATCAATGGTTTATCTAGTACGTAATTGATATAAAATGCGAACTAATGGTTGGGTTCAGTAACTTCGCTACGGAAATACACTTCGCTTTCCGTGGGCGGCTGATGAGCCTCCTTGCTCCTACGTCGCTTCGTAGTCTCATCTAGGCCTCAGCTCCCACAGGAGTCTACGTGTATTTCCTCCGCTGGGTATTGCTCACTAAAACTTAAAAAAACAAGAATTTATACCACTTAACTAGCAGTTGGAATATGCGAGACTCCTGTGGGACAGTGATCCTAAGAGACCCCACAGGGAGCGTTCTTTGCGACTGAGGAGGCTCGTGGTGAGCCCACGGAAAGCGAGTATATTCCAGCTGCGTCGTTAGGAAGCCTTACAAAATGCTTTCAATAGGACTCCCCTAGTTACTTCACATTTTATATCTAATCTGCAACAAAAAAATCCGAACTAATTCGAATTCATTTTAAAGAATTTGAATCATAGTTCGGATTATATTTTGACTAAATTACTTTTGTCCCAGTTACTAAGTTAACTAGACTATTAAATATTAAACGGTACGCTTAAACCTTTACAACACTATTCGTCTCTGCGGCCTCCAGTATACCAAGGACCACTTTGAGTGATGACAGTGCATCCTGGCCAGTTACAAGTGGATCCTCATCAAGACGAACACAATCGATAAATGCGTCGATGACACCAGTATTTGTTTGGTTATCATTTGTTTGGATGGTTTCAAGCTGATAGTTTACCTTTTCACCATCTTTGGTAATTACTTCAATTTGATAGGCTGGATTATGATAAATTTTCACAATTCCTTTTTCACAATAGATGATTGTGCTATTGTCTTCCTCACCGTAATATGTCCAGGAAAAGGCTGCTGTACCAAGCCGGCCTTGTTTTGTCTTCAAGCTGGAAACGATGTTGTCACAAACTTCAATTGGTTTACCGTGTTCATCAACCTTATCTAGCGCACCTTGAAAAGCGCTGACTTCTTCAATTTCATCGTCCAATAAGTAATGGATCAGGTCCAGCTTGTGAATACCTAAGTCACCTGCAACACCGAAGCCTGAGCGGTCTTTTTTGAAGAACCATGTTGAGTTTGTTTTGTTTACACCCCAATGCTCTGGCCCCTGATGCCCAAAAGTAGTTCTAAATGTAAGAACTTTACCAAGTTCACCGTTGTTGAGTATTTCCTTGGCTTTTTGGTGGGCGCGGGTAAATCGCTGATTATGGTCCACCATTAACTTTCTCCCGGATTTCCTTTGCGCCTCGACCACTTCATTTGCATGTTCGACTGTAAGAGAGATAGGCTTCTCACATAGGACATGCTTTCCACTAAGCAGTGCTTTGGTTGAAAAAACGTGATGATTTTCATTTGATGAACAGTCACTAATAACCTGTACGGAGGGGTCTGCTAACAATTCATCAACGGTTGCTGCAACGCTTCCGTCAAACAGCTCCGCTAATTCCGCTGACCGCTCCGGGTTCCTGTCATAGAAAATAATTTCACTCACATACGGATTTGCCTTATACTCTGGTGCATGACGAAACTTAGCGATTGAACCACATCCGATAATACCTGCTTTTATATTCAAATGACCGCCTCCTATTCTCTCTTTTGAAATACTACTGCTATAATTATAATTAAACCTTTTACCAATCCTTGAAGGTGTGGAGAAACATTCATTAAGTTCATCGTATTATTGAGAATCCCGAGAATCAGGACACCAAAAAATGTCCCAATGATTTTCCCCTTGCCTCCGGTCATTCGAGTCCCACCAATAATAACTGCTGCGATAGCATCTAATTCATAGAGCATACCGGAGCTTGAGGAAGAAATTGAATTCAGTCGTGATGTTTCAATTATTGCTGCCACGCTGACAAGCAATCCTGCTAAACTATAGACGCCAAGCTTCACACGATCAACACGGATTGCTGATAAAACAGCTGCCTTCTCATTACTGCCAATGGCATACACATAACGTCCGAACCGTGTTTTATGCATTAAAATATATATAAGTGCCGTCATAATAAGGAATATAATTATCGGATAGTCAATCATCCCTAAACTGGAATTCGCGATAGCTGTAAATCCGGATACTTCCCCAGACATACTTCCACCGTCGGCAATATATAATGCAATAGAACGGGCTGCCGCCATCATTCCCAGTGTGGCGATAAATGAGGCTATTTTACCCTTAGCGACCATTAACCCATTGAGTAGTCCTGCGAATGATCCAACTATAAAAGCAGTCAAAATAGCTACAAAAATACTGCCTGAAGTATTTAGTGCTATTACCGTAATCACACCAACTAATGCCAGGACAGAGCCAACTGATAAGTCAATACCCCCTGACAGCATAACAACAGTCATCCCTAAAGCAATAATCCCAATTATCGAAACATGCATTAATATATTCAGCTGGTTATTGATGTCCAGAAACCTTGGGCTCATAATCGATGCAGCTATAAATATAATCAGGAATGCAATTATCACACTATATTCCGACCATAACCAGGAAAGCCGACTTGGTGTATTCGATGGAGTTGTTTGATGATTAGTTTCTTCTTTTCGTTCTGTATTAGCCAATTGTTACGACCTCCCTTTTCGAGCCAGTTGCATAACTCATGATTTCATCTTCTGTTGCTTCTTTTCCTCTAAATTCCGCAGTGATTTCACCTTGATACATGACATGTATTTTGTGGCAAATCTTTAATAGTTCAGGTGCCTCCGAGGATAAAATAATAACGCCTTTTCCTTGTTCAGCTAAATCTATAATATGCTGATAAATCTCCCGTTTAGCCCCTACATCGATACCTTGTGTAGGGTTGTCGAAAATAATAATATCAGTATTTACCTCAAGCCATTTTGCAATAATAACCTTTTGCTGGTTACCACCGCTTAGCTTGTCAATTGTTACTCCTGGATTAGCTACTTTAATGTTTAATTTGTCTTTATAATACTGAAATTTACTTTTCTCCACTTTTTCCTGGATAAAGCCTGTCTTTTCAAAATGTGCCATAGAGGATAAGCTCATATTATGAACCACACTTAAATCTTTAATAATTGCATTTTCCTTCCGATCTTTTGGGACAAGGCCCAATCCTGCCTTTAATGCATCTTTTGGATGACTTATATTTACTACCTGGCCGTTTATCTTTATTTCACCGGTGTATTTTTTGCGATAACCAAACAGACTTTCAAACAACTCTGTTCTGCCGTCGCCAGCTAACCCAGTGAAACCAGCAATCTCACCTTTTTGAACAGTAAAACTAATATTCTTAAAGAAATCTTTATCTGTTAAGTTGTTCACTTCTAATGCTTCCGGCCCAAAATCATGATCTTGTACAAACCGGTCCTCAGATACTGATTTTCCTACCATCAGGTTGGTGATTGTATCCAGGTTTTCATTTTCCATACTTCCATTGCCCACCAATTCCCCGTCACGAAGTACTGTATAGCGATCACAAACTTCTTTTATTTCTTTCAGTTTGTGGGAAATATAAATTATCGAAACACCTGACTTTTTAAGATTTTTCATTAGTTCAAACAACCGATCTACTTCATGTTCTGCTAATGCGGATGTTGGTTCATCCATAATAATAAGTGTGGAATTATGTAGTAGCGCCTTTGAAATTTCAATTAATTGTTTATACGAGGTATCCAGATTTCGTACATACTCTTTCGGATTAATGTCAACACCCAGCTGGGCAAGTACATCCCTTGTTTGATTGCACATTTCTTCTACTTTAACAAAACCCATCTTATTGCGAAGTTCTGAACCCAGAAACATATTTTCATAAACTCTTAGATCCGAGACCACGTTAAGTTCCTGATGAATAAAACTAATCCCATGGTGCTGCGAAACGATAGGGTTCGTCATTTTAACGGCATTTCCATTCATCTGTATCGTGCCATTGTCAGGCTGATGAACCCCTCCCAAAATGTTCATTAAGGTAGATTTACCAGCGCCATTTTCACCAAGCAATGCATGTATCTCTCCACGCTCCACTTGTAAGGATACGTCTTTTAATACAGGTACGTTGTTAAATGATTTTTTGATGTTCTTCATAGTCATGAAAGGATTTTCAGACATGTATAATTCTCTCCTTTTATAGGAAAAGAGGAAATACAACAGCGGGAATTCCGCATATTGTATTTCCTTTAACTTTATTTAGAATTTAGAATCAGGGTTGTAATACTCATCAACATTTTCTTTTGTAACCTTCGTTGCTTCTTTTACCACCATTGTTTCTTCTGGTTCTTCACCTTGTGCTAGGTCTGCTGCAATTTTCACACCATCTCTAACCATTGTTGGTGAATACAAAAATGTTGCTGAAATTAAACCGTCTTCTTTAATACTTTCGAAGACTCCTTTAGCTCCACCTGCACCAGTAACGAACTGTATATCTTCACGTCCTGCTTCTTTAATTGCCTGAACTACACCAAGTGCCATTCCATCATCCTGCGTGAATACAGCATCAATTTCCGGCTGGGCCTGGAGAATATTTGACATAACTTCTAATGATTTTTCAGTTGAAAATTCTCCACTTTGTGAAGCGACTACTTCGATCCCTTCAGCGCCTTCCATTGCTTCCTTAAATCCTGCACCACGCTGCTCTGTTACGGAGCTTGGAGGACCTGTTATTTCAACTACCTTACCTTCACCGTCTAATTTTTCAATGAAATATTTACCGGCATTTACACCGATTCCTTCGTTGTCACCTTTAACAACAACCGTCGCAGCATCATTTTCAAGTTCACGGTCGACAATTACCAAAGGAATTCCAGCATCCTTTACTTTCTGTCCTACTGGTGAAAGTGCTGCTGATTCGATTGGAAGCATTACAATAACATCAACGCCTTGTGAAATTAAATCGTCAACATCATTTGCCTGCTTATTTGGATCTGTTGCATTGGTCATTACATAATCAATGCCTTCACTTTCTTTAATTTCTTTTGCCTGATTTTCCGCATTTTCAATTAATGCTCCCATCCATCCATGTGTTGCTGATGGTAATGAAATTCCGATTGTAAGACTATCATCCCCGCTTTTACTTTTTCCTTCTTCACCACATGCTGCCAAACTAATTACCGCTGCTAATGCCAAACACAAAACTAGTAATTTTTTCAACAAATTTCACCCCTTAGTTTTTTATTAAAACGCTCCCCTTATAATGTAATCGATTACATCAACATCTAAGGCCAGCGCTCTATTATCAAAATACTATTCAATAACAGAGCGCTACTCTTAGCTGTGTTATCCTGATGTAGATTCGCGAATAACGAGTTCATGGTCTAAAATTATACTTTCAACATCTGCACCTTTTATCTTGTCAATCAGCATCTCTGCGGCTATCGTACCCATCCTGTGCATTGGCTGTGCGATTGTCGTTAGTGTGGGATTTGTCATATTGGAAAAATCGATCTTATCAAACCCTACAACTGCAATATCATCAGGTACACTCAGGCCATAGCTGTTTATTTCCTTTAATGCCCCAATTGCTAATAAGTCTGATACTGCGAAAAGTGCTGTCGGACGGTTTTTTGAGCCTAATATTTTCTTCATTGCCTGCTGACCATACTCAAATCCTAATTGCTGCGTGTAATAAATGTGGTCTTCATTAACCGGTATGTTGTGTTCTTCCAATGCCTTCCTGTATCCTGCTTTACGTTGCCGTGCATATAAGTATTTTTCATCTGTATTTATTAAAGCAATATTTTCATGCCCAATTTTTATTAAATGTTTTACAGCTCGGTATGCGGCTTCCTCATTATCAATTGTCACATATGGTATTCCGCTACCTTCTGAGTATTCGCTGCATTGGATAATTGCATGACGCTCGGCCAGTTCATTTAACGTGTCAATATTTACAGCCGGATCCATCGAAATTATCCCATCAGCCATTTTTTTCCTCACAAGATCAAAGTAAATATTTTCCCGCTCAGGATTAGAATCCGTCTCACATAAAAGGATATTGTAATTCTGACTTAATGCTGCAGTTTCAATTCCATTAATTATGTCCAAATAAAATGGATTTGCAATCTTCGGTATTAGAATTAAAAGAATTCGGCTTTCCGAGTTTCGTAGGTTTCTCCCCAGCAAACTAGGTTCATAATTTAATTTTTTAATTGCATCTTCTACTTTAATTCTTGTTCTCGCGGTTACCGTACTTTGCCCATTTAATACCCTGGACACTGTTGCTACGGAAACTCCTGCTTGTTTAGCAACCTGCTGGATGTTTGCCATCTTGTATGTCCTACTTTCCATCATATCAATTTACTATTTCACTGAAATCGTTTACAATTTTTATAGTAATCGATATCAATTTATCTGTCAATACAAATATTTAATTTATATAAAACTATTGATTTAATAGGATAAATTATATATGTTAGTAATGTAATGGATTACAAGGCAGTATATTCTGATAATTATATTATAGGAGGTCATTTCATTGAAATTAGGTGTTTTTACAGTATTATTCTCCGATAAGACTTTTGATGATATGTTACGTTATGTTTCCTCAAAAGGACTTGAAGCAATTGAGTTAGGTACCGGTGGATTCCCAGGGGATGCACATTGTAAGGTTGATGAACTATTAAATGATGAGACCAAGCTGCAGCAATTTAAACAGAAGATCACGGAATATGGGCTAGAAATAAGTGCTCTAAGCTGTCATGGCAATGCACTTCATCCTCAAAAGAAAATTGCCGAACCTGCAGATGAATTATTGAACAAGACAATACGACTCGCTTCCAAGCTTGATGTTCCAGTTGTAAATACGTTCTCAGGCTGTCCTGGCGATCATGAAGGAGCACTGTATCCAAACTGGCCTGTAACACCATGGCCACATGACTTTCAGGAAGTGTTGAAATGGCAATGGGAACAAAAATTGATTCCATATTGGAAGGATAAAAATGATCTGGCAGTGGCTCATAATGTAAAAATCGGTTTAGAACTTCATGGTGGTTTTTCGGTACATACACCAGGTAACATGCTGCGTTTACGTGAAGCATGCGGTCCAGCAATTGGTGCCAACCTTGACCCGAGTCACATGTGGTGGCAAGGGATTGATCCTGTAGAGGCAATTAAAATTCTGGGGCGTGAAAATGCGATCCATCACTTCCATGCAAAAGATACCATAATCGACCAGCAAAACATGAATCGAAATGGGCTCACTGATATGACCGACTACTCAGAAATGCGTGATCGTGCTTGGTATTTCAGAACGGTTGGCTTTGGCCATGACGTGAAAACCTGGGCAGACATTGTCAGCACATTACGTCTTATGGACTATGATTATGTCGTTAGCATTGAACATGAGGATGGATTAATGTCCATTGATGAAGGGTTCACCAAAGCTGTTGAGAACCTGAAACCCGTTATGGTAAAAGAGTCTGTTGGAGAGATGTGGTGGGCTTAGACAGCTTCATGGATTAAATGAATGAGGCTGGCACATAACTAAAACTTTTCACTTTAAGGACGAATAATAATAGGATAGGTTAGGCTAGTTGTATCTAATCCGTAGTTGATATAAACTGAGCTGTAAACTATGGATGTTACTAAATTTGTATAACTATTTGCATCGCACTTGTAGTGATATTTATAATTAAAAATCTCAGTTCAGTGAACTGAGATTTTTCTTCTATTTATTTTCAACTGCTTCTTGAACTAACACCGATAGTTGAAATTAGAATATAGGGATTTTCTGCTTTATTCCCAAAAACAAACCTGCAATTTATTATTATCTAAGTCGAAAAAATCAAAAAACTTATTGTCACCATCATCTTTTAATTCAGTTACTTCTACACCTTTTTCTTTTATCTTTGAATATGTATTTTTAATATCAGTAGTGAAAAAAATCGGATAAGTTGAGTTCTCTTGCAAAGATACACTTCCTTCTTCGATAGTTAATGGAACGCCACTATTTCCAATCGTGAATACTTGATAACCTTCTCCTTTGAAAGCTACTTTAAAACCTAATTCCTGGTACCAAATACTTGATTGCTCCACACTACTAACCGTTATACATACAGTGTCTATCCTTTCAAACATATAAGTACACTCCCTTTAAAGAATTTAATAGCTAATTTCTACTATTAGGAAATTAATACCTTTTTTTGCGTTCTTATTCAATAAAACTGGGTCTATAGTTGAACAAGGAGTGCAATCCCTTATTCACGGAAAGCACCCTATAGTTGAACAACGTCTATTTCTTCATAGGCATGAAAGATGATGGATTTAATTCTTCACTTTCAATCACTATAGCAGTTAACCCTTTATCTGTTTTAGTTTCATGCCATTGATCCTTCTTCCAAAATACAGCATCTCCCGACTGAACTTTGAAATATTCTTCTGGTTCACCTCGAACATATCCTTCACCATTCATAATCAAGAGAAGTTGAGGTGTTACTGCTTGGTGGTAGCCTATAACACCATTTTCTTCTAAGTGCATACAACCTATATGAGTAACCATTTCAGTTTGGATAATTCGAGACATAATAAAATCTGAATTGAATTTCGAAATCGCTTTCCCACTGTCTTTATTGAATTTATAAAACTCCATTATGTGCCTCCTAAAACATTAGATACTATACTAATTTCGCCAAATTCAACCCTTTCCCTGTCACGTTAATACAATAAGAACAAGGTGCCTTCGTACAAACTCCTTGTTTAACTCTTGCACCAGTTAGTTCAATAGTCATTATGAAAAATAACTTAATAATTCATCAAAAGTATTGACCTCGGCATATGGTTTTATGTCGGTATCATTCTTGTACTTATGAGGATTGAACCATATGCCCTTTATATTTGCATTTTGACAACCACCAATATCTTTTTCTAGGTCATCTCCAACGAATAATGCGTCTTCGGGTTTTATATTAAGCTTATTTAGTGCTAATTCAAATATGCGTTTGTCAGGTTTACTATATCCCACTTCTTCGGAAACAATTATTATTTCAAAACAACTATTTAAATTAGTATTATTTATTTTAGCTTTTTGTCTCTGAGTTGAGCCATTTGTTATAATTGCAACTTTAACTTGCATCTTTAGTATATTTACTATATGTATAGTATTTGGGTTTATTGTAAAACAATTAGGAAAATTATTATTCCAAAAATCTTGAATGTCATTGTGTGGCAATCTATATTTTGGTGGGAATTCATCAAAAAATGATGCAAAAACTTTTGTTTTATCATTATGACCATAGCTTTTGTTATCATATCCTTTGAATTTCTTCAACATTTCATTTTTTATTGAATGTTTAACATCCTCATAACACTTATCTAAAATCTTAAAAAACATCTGCTCTATTGCCTCACCCCTATTAAGTAAGGTTTTATCTAAATCAAAAATAGCCGCCTTAATCATTGTATTTTTCCTCCCCCCTATATTGTTTCTATCGTATCTCCTTGTTTTACTAACCTGCTACGTTTAAGTGTAATGGTTCACCATCGTTGCATTTATTTTAACATAAATATTCTGAATACCTTGTGAAATCAAGCGAAAATAAAACAACTCCCAATTTATTGGTAATTTTATGTATGTCTATTTGCATACGAATTTGATAGTCATTTTACATTACATTCTTAATGTTTGTGATAGGAAACGGAACCCGTTAATAAAATCTTGTTTTTTAAGTTCTAGTGAGCAAAACACCGCGGAGGAAATTCACGAAGAATCCTACGGGTCACCGGCTAAAACCGGTCACGTCCTGTGACCAACGCCGGTACTAGAACGTCCTGTTCGTCGAAGCAAACAGCTGAAGATACCACAGGACTTCCGAGGAAGCTGAAGCGTTGCCCTATGTGCGCGAAGTGTATTTCCGAAGAGGCGTCATAGCACTCATAAGATAAATCCAAACTGATTCGAATTCTACTTCAAGAATTTTGAATCTTAGTTCGGATTTTTTCTATATCATTCTTTTAATTTTTAAAGAAAAGCACTTATGTTTATGATAGAATAACTTTTAAACCGTTACAGGAGGAGTGATCCAAATGTTCTTTTATGAAGTAGATGAAGATATTACCTTGAAATTCCTGGATAGCAATGATGCTGAGTCCTTATTCCAATTAACCGATACTTCTCGAGATACATTGCGTGAATGGCTCGCATGGGTAGATAACACAACAACAGTTGCTGATTCAAAAGAATTCATTGATTCTACTTTGACAAACTATGATGAGAAAAAGGGTATGACGACAGGAATTTATTACAAGGGGTCACTTGCTGGTGTGGCTGGGTTTAATAATTTCAATTGGAGAAACCGCATTGCTTCTATTGGATATTGGCTGGGGGCGAATTACCAAGGCCATGGGATCATGACACGTGCTACAAGCGGCTTGATCGATTATGCATTCCATACGCTCGAAATGAACCGTGTGGAAATCCGTGCTGCTTATGACAATAAGCGGAGCAGAGCAATTCCTGAACGGCTAGGTTTTGTAAAAGAAGGACAAATACGTCAGGCAGAGTGGCTATACGATCACTATGTGGATCATGTTATTTATGGAATGCTCGCGATTGAATGGGAGAGCCGTAACTGATGAATTTTTACGTCGCTTCAGGATTTGCAAATAAGGCGCAAGTACAATATGTTACACAAAAACTCCAGTCCAGGGGTTATAACCTTACATATGACTGGACACGGAACCAGCGAGCAACAACTGAGAAAGAACTCAGTAGAATTGGCAAACTTGAAAAAGAAGCAGTTCTTAACTGTGACTTCTTCATTCTTTTGCTGCCTGGTGGTAAAAGCAGTCACACAGAACTAGGAATGGCGCTTGCATTAGAAAAACGTGTTTATATTTATTCCACTGACATTATAGACAAAACAACTGCTTCAACATTTTACTATGTCCATGGTGTCGAGCGTTTTTATGGAGAAATTGATGATTTTATTGAAATGATTGGCTTAACCTAGATTCTATTATAAAACCCCTCTAGCCAAAGCCGGAGGGGATTCGTCATTTCCCGGGAAATATCGACAAAGTGTTGTGGTCATTTTTCTGCCTGATCATAAAGTTCGTCAAAGTGATTAACCATCTCGAAATCCAAATCCGTTAATCCCTTCATTTGCCACGATGAAATTTTTACAGTGACAACTTTATAATCAATCGAAATAAAAGGGTGATGCTGTTTTTGTTCTGCGTATGCTGCTATTTGATCAACAACCCTTACACCATTTAAAAAGTTTTTGAAACGATATTTGCGTTCAATCCACTTTTCATCAAGTCGTTTCCAATCAGGCAAATTTTCAAGTTCCTTTGTAATTTGCTCTTCACTTAACCGTTCCATTATCTCTCCTCCTTATAAATAATTTAATGATTATCCTCAGTTTAACAAAAAATTATTCTAATCACCTAAAATCAACAACTTATGCACAGGCTATCCACAGGATTTTGGGGATAACTTAGATAATTTGGCTTATCACTTGCCCATCACTTACTTTCAAATAGGTCAAATCAACTTTTTCCTCGAACATAACCATAAAGTGGTATGCCCAAAATAAAATGATTTACAAAAGTGTTACAAATCTAAGTAGTTGTTTGATAGTGTAAGCACTTTTTTAGACGGAATTACTGTTAGGGGTATATAATGCGAAATAACCTTATAACAAGGTTATTATGAATTATCTTAATTTCATTAGTGCATAATAAGCAATGTTTATAAAAGGAGGTTATTCGTATAACTTCAACTAATTCCATTCAAATAATAATTTGAACCAGAAAAAAATAATAAGTCCTGATGTAATTTTGAGACCTTAGGGATAGACGATAGTTCAACAGCTTAGGAGGAATACAAAATGGCAAAAGTGTTAGCAGTATTATCAAGTGGATATAAAGATGAAGAAAATAATTACCATACAGGTTGGTGGGGCGAAGAATTATTTGCACCGATGGAAATTCTGGAAAAGTCCGGTCATCTAGTTGATTTAGCTTCACCGCTTGGGGGAAAACCTGACATTGATCAAGTAAGTATTAGTGAGGAATATGACCCCGAAGGAACGTATAAGGAGCTGTATGAATCAGGGAAAGCAGATGAAACGCAAAAGCTTTCAGAGGTAAACCCAACAGATTATGATGTAGTTTTAGTTATTGGCGGTCATGGTGCCATGTATGACCTTGCAAAAAATGAGGATTTACATCGTATCATCAATACGATTTATGATAATGAAGGAATAGTCGCTGCGGAATGTCATGGACCAGCCCCACTGATTTGGACAACACGCCCTGATGGAGAAAGTATTATTGCAGGTAAGAAAGTAACGGGGTACCCGGATGAAATCGAACCAGAAGGGTTATTGGATATTCTTCCATTCAGCCTTGAACAAGAAATGGCAGAAATCGCAAACTATGATAAAGGTGACCTTAACCAAAAAGCTCATGCTGTATGGGCAGACAATCAAATTGTAACAAGCCGGGACCCATTCTCTTCTGAACTCATGGGAGAAGAATTAGTTAAAGCACTTGAAAAGAGATAATTGTTTTCAATAAGTGACTTTTTGAAGAAAGAACGGCACTATTAAATTAGGCTTTACGATTTGATATCACACAATATGATTTCATCACTCAACTTATATAACAATCCCTCTTGCAAGATTTACATCGTAGCAATGTCTCGTTGACTTCTCTAATATCAAGGAAGGCGATTGGATGTTGATTCACGCAGGAACAGGTGGGGACAGTGGTAAAACTAAAGAGTATTCAAGAAGCACAACTTAAGTGAAACACAGCAGGACAAAGGAGCGAAATAATATGTTTTCAGACTTTAGCACCCTATATATTTCCGGCGAGTGGCGAGAAGGAAAGAGTGATAGAACCGTTACGGATATCAATCCCTATACACAAGAGACGATTGTTGAGATTCAAGGGGGAACAGCTGAAGATTTAAATGAAGCTTATGAATCCGCACAAAAAGTTCAAAAAGAATGGACACAAGCATTGCCACAGGCTAGGCAAAAGATTCTCGAGAAAGCGGCAAATCTGATGCTCGAAAACCAGGAAGAGATTATTAACTGGTTAGTTAAAGAGTCTGGCAGTACAAGGATTAAATCGATGGTCGAATTTCAAGCAGCTTATAGCGACATTAGAGAAGCGGCCGGTTATCCATTGCGTATGACAGGATTGATTGCCCCCTCTAAAACAGCTGGGAAAGAAAACCGGGTGTATCGTGGGCCCCTTGGGGTTATTGGTGTCATTAGCCCGTGGAATTTCCCGTTGCATTTGACCATGCGATCTGTCGCGGCGGCTATAGCAACGGGTAATGGAGTTGTGATCAAACCAGCGACTGAAACTCCTGTCACCGGCGGGTTATTAATTGCTAAATTGTTTGAAGAGGCAGGACTACCCGGCGGTTTGCTTAATGTTGTCGTTGGGCGAGGGTCTGAAATTGGCGACCATATGGTAACGCATCCGATTCCATCGTTTATTTCATTTACTGGTTCAACTGAAGTCGGTCGTCATATTGGAGAATTAGCTGGCCGAACCTTAAAGAAAACTGCCCTGGAACTTGGTGGAAACAATGTCTTCATCATGCTTGAAGATGCGAATATTGAAGAAGCGGTGGAATCAGCCGTTTTCGGCAAGTTTTTGCATCAAGGGCAGGTGTGTATCGCCGCCAACCGCATTCTAGTTCCCGAATCAAGGTATGATGAGTTTCTTGAGGCCTTCAAAAATAAAGTAAGTAATCTTAAAGTCGGCGATCCAGATGATACTAAGACCAATGTCGGGCCGGTGATTAATAGCGATCAACTGAATGGCATTCTAGAGGACCTCGAATTAAGCATCAATCAAGGGGCCCATAAAGTGTTAGGCGGAGAAGTCAATGGAAATATTCTTGAGCCCACGGTTCTCGTGAATGTAACGAATGATATGCCAATCGCTAAAAATGAAATATTTGGCCCGGTCGCTCCGATTATTTCATATAAAGATGTAGATGAGGCCGTTGACATCGCCAACGATTCACCTTATGGCTTAAGCGGTGCCGTACATTCTGGTTCATTAGAACACGGGGTAAACATCGCTAGAAGGCTCCATACGGGTATGGTTCATGTCAATGATCAATCGATTAATGACGAGTCCCACGTCCCATTTGGCGGGGAAAAAGAGTCTGGCCTTGGTCGATTTAATGGGGATTGGGTTCTTGAGGAATTCACGACTGTGCAATGGGTATCTGTCCAGCACGAAAGACGTGATTACAGCTCTTATTTTGATTGATGGCTAGATTTTGAAAAATCGAAAACATGCTAAAGACCACATTCCAAGTAAAGAATGTGGTCTTATTTTGTCATTTAATTTAATTGACAGGAGTATATAAATTAGAGTGCATATACATCTTTCTACAAGGCTGTTTTTAAACAAATTGTTATTTTTCACACTACATTTACGAAAGAAGTGCCTTCAAAAATGCTTGATCATCTAACCCTTTTTCCAAAGGGATGATTAGTGAGAATGAATTTATCTTATCGCATCTGCACCTTATGCAGATGAGCAAATATCCCATCACGCTTCAATAATTCCTCATGACTTCCTTCTTCTTCAATACCATCCTTGGTTACAACCATGATCCTATCGGCATTTTTAATGGTTGCTAATCGGTGGGCAATTATCAGTGTAGTTCTGTCTTTCGTAAGTTCTGTTAATGCTTTTTGGATTATCGTTTCCGTTTCTGTATCCAGGGCTGAAGTTGCTTCATCTAAAATTAGGATCGGTGGGTTCTTTAAGAACATGCGTGCAATCGCAATACGTTGCTTCTGACCTCCTGATAACTTCAAGCCGCGTTCACCAACTTGCGTCTCATAGCCATCCGGCAGTTCTTGTATAAATTCCTCCATATGTGCTTGTTTTGCAGCATGCTCAATTTCCTCGTTAGTTGCATCAAGCTTTCCATAGGCAATATTATCTCTTAATGTACCGGTAAATAAAAATACATCCTGCTGCACAACACCTATTTGATTCCGTAACGATTCTTTCGTCATGTCTCTAAGATCCAGTCCATCAATCTTAATGCTCCCATCATCAACATCATAAAACCTTGGAATAAGCGAACAAATTGTTGTTTTACCAGCTCCGGACGGTCCGACAAACGCAACTGTTTCGCCTGAATGAATATTAAGGCTAAGAGATTTGAGGACAGGTGCTTGCGTCTTTTCATAACCAAACGTAACGTCGTCGAATGAGATGTTTCCTTTTAACGAATTGACTGAGTTTGCGCCGTCACGGTTTACGACATCTGGTTCTATGTCCAATAAATCGATAAAGCGCTTAAAGCCTGCCATTCCTTTTGGGTATAACTCGAGCAAGGCGCTAATTTTCTCAATTGGCTTGAACAACACATTGACAAGCAGCACAAAACCGACTAGTTCTCCCGTTGTAATTTCATCGTTAAAGCTAAGCCATGCACCAACTACTAACACGATTATAACGATCAGGCGCATCATCATGTATATGTTCGAATGGACAAATGCCATTACTTTGTAGGCTCCGACTTTTGCTTTACGAAAACTGTAATTATCTTTTGTAAAACGGTCCATTTCAAATTTTTCATTTGTAAATGATTGTACAACTCTGACCCCCGAAACAGCATCTTCAACCCTTGCGTTCACCTCTGCAATATCATGGTACATTGCCCGCCAGGCCTTATTCATTTTAATGTTACTGTAAGCAATCAGAAAGATTAAAAACGGTACGGCAATTAAAATTATCCATGCCAGCTGTGCATTCTGATAAAACATATACCAAAATGCGCCGACGAACGTCATGATCGCAATGAAAAAGTCCTCTGGTCCATGGTGTGCCAGCTCTCCAATATCAAATAAATCGTTAGTGATCCGACTCATTATATGTCCTGTTTTTGTATTATCAAAAAAACGAAACGACTGCCGTTGAACATGATGGAACAAGTCCTGTCGCATATCTGTTTCAATATTGACTCCAAGTTTATGGCCAAGATACGTCACAACATATTGCAAAAATGTACTTAGCAAATAAATCAATAATAAGCCAATGCTGACTACGATAATTAAATTCCAATTGTCTTTTGGCAATAGTCTATCAATAAATTCCTGCACAGCAATCGGAAAAGCAAGTTCCAATAACGCTACGAATACTGCTGCTGTGAAATCTATAATAAATAAACGTCGATGCGGCTTGTAGTAAGCAAAAAAACGTCGAATCAAGAGTTGCACTTCCTTTTTAAGTTAATCTACAGGAATTATAAGTCTAATTAATAAGCTTGGCAATACACAAGACTTGCCACAGAAAAAGGTTGTCAAGGTTGTCTATGTTCTTGCATATGTATTACATATATACTAATTGGAGGTGTACTACTTATGAAGAAATTACCTGTGATAAATTGGATCTGTTATGCAGTAGGCTATGTATTTATAACGACTGGAATTCTTAAGCTGCTTGTTGACGACTTTAAAATAGTTTTCAGCAATTTGGGATTACCATATCCAGAATCAGTTCTTTTCCTTGTTGCCATCACAGAAATAGTGTGCGGCGCACTGATTGTTAGCAGACTGTATCTTAAACGCGCTACTGCAGCACTTATATTTATTATCTTAGCAGCTATTTTTCTGACAAAACTCCCTATTTTAACAACAAACCAAGGCTTTCTTTCCTTTGCATTTGAAGCAAGGCTTGATATTGTCATGCTAATCTTGCTCGTACTGCTTTGGCAGAATGCACCCGGCAAAACACTTGCCTAGTATTTTACGATTCAGCGTTGGAAAACTTCATGGTAGCAAACACTACAAAAATAGCACCAATAACTCCTACAACAACGACCTCTTCTGTAAACGTAATAATGTGATCAAATATCATTAAATCCAGTCCCATTGCCTGCCGCAGTGGGGCACTCATTGTTTCGGGCTGCAGAATTATTTCCTTAAACATATCAACAGAGTATGTCAGTGGATTTATTTTCACAATGATATCCATCCATAACGGTAATCCGTTTAAGGGGAACATCGCACCTGATAAAAATAGCATAGGGAATAACAGAATTTGAATAACCATTTGAAATCCTTGTGCTGTTTTCAATATACTGGCGATTAATAATCCAATTGCAGATATAGTGAAGGCTACAAGAAACATTATTGGTATCAACTGCAGGATCATCATAAAGGTTATCGAGACTCCGATAAATGGAACAAAAATCAGCATCATCAACCCTTGTATAACAGCAACGGTTGTTCCACCGAGAACTTTTCCAATAGCGATTGACACACGAGACATTGGTGAAACAAGTATTTCACGCATATAGCCAAATTCCTTATCCTGTACAACTGATAGTGCAGAGAAGATTGCCGTATTAAAAACTGTCATCCCAATAATCCCAGGGAACATAAACTCAACAAAATCAAAGTCAGCTAATGGACCGCCACTTGAATCGCCACCAAGCATTGCTTGCATAGCACCGCTCATTCCGCTGCCAAATAAAATCAAAAACATAAATGGCATAGCAAATGAACCAATTAAACGTCCTTTATCTCGGAAGAACTTTATGACATCCCGCTGCCATACGGCGAAAACTGCTTCCATTAGTGACCCCTCCTCATTGCATGTTTAATATCTTTTTTCGATACTGTTTCTTCACGGATTTCACGACCTGTTAAGTGTAAGAAGACATCATTTAATGTTGGCCTGCGTAAATTCACGGTTAAAATCCCGATTGAAAATTCCTTTATGAATTGAACGAGAAATTCATTTCCTTTATCCACCTGAAACGTTAACGCATCATCCGCTTCCTTAACCTCGAGGTTATAGCTTTTTACTATCTCAGCTTTTGCTTGTTCGTGATCAACCGTTCTGATTTCGATAATGTCACCGCCGACATTTGTTTTTAACTTTTCAGGGGTATCTAGCGCGATCATTTCACCATGGTCCATCACGGCAACTCGATCACAGATTTCCGCCTCGTCCATATAATGCGTTGTTAAAAATATGGTGATGCCGGCCTTTTTCTTTAATCGTAAAATATACTCCCATATATGATTTCTGGTTTGCGGATCAAGTCCCACAGTTGGTTCGTCGAGAAATAACACCCTTGGATAATGCAGTAACCCTCGGGCTATTTCCAGTCTGCGCTTCATCCCACCTGAGTATGTTTCAACAACCTGCTTACGCTTTTCTGTCAGATCTACTATCTCCAGCACTTCCTGAATACGGTCTTCCCGTTTCTCTTTAGGAACTTTATAAAAACGACAGTGGAGCATTAAATTTTCATTCGCTGTCAGTTTTTCATCAAGGGTGGACTCCTGAAAAATAAGTCCAATGCTTTCACGTACCTTATTCTTATCAGTTACAATATTGAATCCGTTAATTATCGCTTCACCACTTGAGGGTTTGTTGATTGTGGATAACATATTGATAGTCGTACTTTTTCCAGCACCATTTGGTCCCAGAAATCCAAATATCTCACCCTCTTCCACAGTAAAGTTGACACCTTTAACGGCTTCGAAATCTTTATAATGTTTTTTTAAGTCATTTACTTCCACAATATTAGTCATGTGACTCTTCCCCCAGGCCATTTCGTTTTAGTACATCCTTCATTAAAATTAAGCCGTTCAAAATTTTTTCAACTTCTTCTTCACTGGCAGTCTGTGTCATATCTTCCATAAATTCCGACACTCCAGTATTAATGGATTTTTTAATTTCAATTGCTTTATTCGATAAGGATATTTCCACGACTCGTTTATCATCCTTGTTCCTTTCGCGTGTAATAAGTTCACTTCGTTCCAATCGGTCCAGAATACTTGATACAGTACTTGCTGCTAAATTTAAATGCTTGCTAATATCACTAACCTTACGATCATTATGCTTATATAAATAATGTAATACCATCATTTGTGGCGGGGTTATCCCCAGACCAAAAAACGCTTTACGCAGCTGCTGATTCATTATTGCATTAATTTCGCGAAACAGTTGTGCAATTTGTGAACCTGATTGCGGAAATTCGTCCATCTCCATGATTTACCCCTTCTTTATTTCGTATTCTAATATTTCGTATACTAAATAATTTAACACACAGAGATTCCTAAGTAAAACAAATAGTTATCCACATTTTTATCCACATATGCACAAATGTTCGCATTTATTTAGTTATAGAATAAATGTTCCGTACAATATATTGATGTTATAAACATTCTATTCACAGTTTGTGGATAAATAAGGCTCTTTTAGCAAACTTTATTGCTCATTACCATCGCAGTTATTTTAAAATGCGACGTACTTTTTATAAAATTTGAGTGCTATGATGCCGCTCCGGAAATACACTTCGCTTTCCGCGGACAACGCTTCAGCTTCCTCGAAAGCAAAAACCGCTTCCTGCGGGATCTTCAGCTGTTGATTTTCCCGCTGGAGTCTCCATGTATTTCCTCCGCTAGGTTTTGCTCGCTTTAACCTGTAGATTAATCAATACTTCTTGTGATATTGCTTCTTAGCCATAGGGAACACTTTAGACTCTAATCGCAAAGCCTCTTCCAGTGGAGGCAGAATACGCAGACTCCTATGGGAACAGCACGTTCCGAAGACCCCGGAAGAAGCGACTAAATGAAGGCCGACTAAAACCGTCCTTTGCGGACAACGTCGGCATACCCCTTGCCGGGGCAAGGAGGCTGAGGTCGTGCCCATGGAAAGCGAAGTATTCTGCCGGAACGAATTCAAGCACTCAGCCATCATTAGAACAAAAGAAAATCTTCACTACGTCGCACTTTATATCTTTTGTTCAAAAACAACAAAATTGTAGAAAACAGCCATAAAAAAAGACTAACTTGGAAGTTAGCCTTTAGTTTCGTTGTTCGCCTAGTTTAATTGTTGTTTCTTTCTTTTCTCCATCTCGGTAATAGGTAACCTTTAATGAATCACCGACTTCTTTCTCCTGGTATAAAACTTTTCTCAAATCAATGATATTCATTACTTCCTTGCCACCAACTGCGACAATTACGTCAAGCCGTTCAATTCCTGCTTTATCTGCTGGTGATAATGATTCAACACTCCAAACATATACACCACCATTTACACCTTCAGGAAGATTTAAGGTGTCATCCCATTCTGTCTGTGGTACTTCTTCAAGTGAATAAATTTCAACACCTAAGTACGGTCTGGTAACTTTACCCGTCTTTTCAAGCTCTTTTATAATAGGTCTGGCAGAATCTATCGGGATTGCAAAGCCAATTCCTTCTACTGCTTCCTGATTGATTTTCATCGAGTTAATTCCAATTAAATTTCCGTTCATATTAATTAGAGCTCCCCCGCTGTTACCCGGGTTTATTGCAGCGTCTGTTTGGATAACTTCAGCTTGCCAGTCAGCACGGCCATCCTGGTTAAAATCCTGTGGTATTGTTCGTTGCTTTCCACTTATGACCCCTTGTGTAACGGAACCTGAAAACATCATACCTAATGGATTACCTATTGCGATTGCCGGTTCACCTACTTTAACGTTTTCGGATGTTCCCATTTCAATGGGTTTTTGAACTTGCTTCCCATTCATTCGCAATACAGCCAAGTCGGAGAACAAATCGCTGCCAAGTATCTCTGCTTCAACATGTTTATCATTGGATAAAACTACTTCAACCGTGTCCGCACCATCGATTACATGATGATTCGTTATAACGTAAGCATAACCATCTGCCTTTTTATAAATAACTCCCGAGCCTGTACCTGTTTGATTCTGGCCATTCTGACCATTTTTTCCGCCCTGTTGTTCCCAGAAATTACCCTTATGCTGAATATTGACTACACCTACTACGGCAGGAGATACATTTTCCACTACATCAGTAACTTGAGTTGAAATATCAACGGAAACATATCCACTTGATTCGGGACTGCTTTGTGTCTTGTCACTGGCAGTTTCAATAGGAGCAGTCCACGCTTTTGGTAATACATCCGATTTCAATAAGGTGGGTAAAGCAACCAAAATAATAATCATACCAATAATTATTCCTGCTAGAGCAGGAACCAACCATCGGCTTCGTTTATTATTTCGGTCCGGAGGCTGATAATCATCATCAAAGTAACCCATTGAACCATCCCCTTTTTCTTAAAGGCTCTGTTCTTTTAAACTTGGTAATTGATATAAAATGCGAAGTAAATGCAGGAATAAAATCTATAAACTCTCGTCCCCACCGCAGTCCGGGGTCACTCATCTATTCTAAAGCGATTCCCACTCCAGTCTACAGCGGAGGAAATACATGGAGACTCCTGTGGGAGCTTGTGCCTAGTTGAGACTACGCAGCGACGTAGGAGCAAGGAGGCTCAACAGCCGCTCTAGGTGCGCGAAGTGTATTTCCGGAGCGTTGTCATAGCACTCAGTTATTTTTCCATGTTACGTGGCAGTTTATATCTACTACGAACAAAGATCTCTATCGCTAGCTATTTCTATAGTATTACCAAAACTGCAGATTTATTAACCAACATCATATAATTTGGTTGGTGTTTTTGGATCTGTATCATATAAATCCAGCTTAATGCCACGCTCCTGCAGCATGCTATCAACTGACATGCGAGCCAAATCTTTCATATTGTTATCTTGGCTCAGATGGGCCAAATAAATACGTTTTGTCCGGTTACTAATTATGTCGCTTAAAGCAATTCCACAATCTTCATTGGAAACATGGCCATTATCACCGAGTATACGTCGTTTTACATTCCACGGGTACCGACCCATCCGGAGCATACCTACATCATGGTTAGCTTCAAATATATAGGCATCCGCACCTTCAACTGTTTTCTTAATACGCTCTGATACATAGCCCAAATCTGTTACCAGCGCTACTTTCTTGTCGTTTTGATGGAATGTAAAAAACATTGGTTCTGCAGCATCATGAGAAACCCCGAATGATTCTACATCAATATCACCAAATGTTTTTACTTCTTCCATATTAAAATGAAACTTCTGATCCACTGATATGGAGCCAATAGAGTTCTCCATTGCCTTCCAGGTTTTAGCATTTGCATAAATAGGCAAATTATATTTTCTGGCTATTATTCCAAGACCTTTAATGTGATCGCTGTGCTCATGCGTTACAAGAATTCCTGATAGGCTTGAGGGATTAACCTCAATTTCTCCAAGCAACCGATCCATTTGCTTTCCACTTAATCCTGCATCAACTAGCAGCTTTTCCTGGTCTGATTCTATATAAAAGGCGTTTCCCGTACTTCCTGAAGCGAGCACACTAAACCGTAACGTCATTCTGTATCACTCCGATTATCTGTTGGCATTGTTTCTAAATGGTTTAATACATATTCTTTTACTTCATTATCATCTTTAAGTGATTGAAGTCTTTCTTTTGTATATGATATATAATCCGTTAGAAATGTCATCTCATCACTGGAAAACACCAGATTTTCCATAGCATTCACGTAAAATTTTTCTTCCCCATTAACGGTTATTGTCCATGTCGGCGCGAAAACTTGTTGACCACTAGGCAACGGTATTCGTTGATGGAATCCCATATTAACATCCGTTATTTCATCTTCAGGCCATAGCCTGTCTCCATCAAATAAAACCTGTATTGCGTCAATTGGTTTAATGAGAGATTTTTCCTCAGTGGGCGTTTCAGCCTCTCCCAGCATTGTCTGCGTATAGAAAATCATTTCATTATTACTATTAAGATATACAACAACTATTCCGTTTTGATTATAGTATATTGGAAGCCCCCTTTTTTCCTGGAAGAAAACAAGGACATTCATTTCCTTGTTCCACGTACCATACGTATAGTTTTCCGGTAACAGAATATTACTTTTAACAATTTCACTTATTAAATTATTATCTGCTCCTTCAGGTATTGTAACAGGTTCTTCAAATTGGGAGACGATAAAGTTTCCTTCAATAACCTCTGACTGCTGATTACCAAGTCCATTCAACGTTTCCACTTCTTTGTCAGTAAACGATTTTTGGTTTACCGATATA
The DNA here is from genome assembly GCF_041949995.1 of Virgibacillus sp. JSM 102003. Taxonomy (NCBI): domain Bacteria; kingdom Bacillati; phylum Bacillota; class Bacilli; order Caryophanales; family Bacillaceae; genus Virgibacillus; species Virgibacillus sp. JSM 102003. The sequence continues at coordinate 130,683 of NZ_JBHFQH010000010.1, read as the reverse complement.
TAGGACTCGTTTAACTCCTCTTCAGGTAAATCAGCACTAATTTCTATATCTTCATTTTCAAGCTGCTCCTTGAATGTGGATGCTTCATTGTTTTCGGCTAATCCATAATCCAGTTCTTCCAGTTTATCAAAGAACATAAATAGCAAATAAGCATTTAAAACGAGGAAGCAGAGGATAAATAACGTTTTGATTTGTCTCCATTGCATCCTCAACCCCCTCCTTTTTGCTGTGTTATCTCTTCAAAATTTATTTCCTGCCAGCTGCCATTATAATGAATAAACCAACCTGGTTCTAATGTAACCGCATCATCGCTTTTTCGATATGTCAAAAGATAGCCGACTTTTATATCGGTAATATTTTCCATACTGTATCTTGTGGTATTTTCTAAATAAAAGACCACGTCACTGCCTGAACGTAATTCAACAGTGTCATCACCGCCAAGCAGGTTGTTCATTGTGAATAATGGTCGGCTGTATTGATTTAGTTCCGATCCTCTAAATTGCTGTTTAATAATAGATGAGTCGGTATTGCTGTATACTGGAAAACCTTGATAATACATTTGATAGCTGATCGTATTTGATACTGTATTAATATTCATCAAATTAAACTCATCTGTCCATCCATTGTTCTCATTAATGTTTGTTCGACTCCGTTCAATTAGATCGTACTGACTCATTTGCTCGTACGGCGACTGAATTGGATTTTGAAATTTCATTGTTCTTCCATTCTGATAGACATGCATAATTCCACGTGTACTATCGGTATAGTAAAGCTCATTTTCATTTACCTGAGTTCCTCTTACAATATCGGTGTTATTAAATAATGCATCTATCATTAAATTCTGATCAATATCACTAACGGCAATCGATCTGCTGGGTACAACTACATTATTTTTTGGGATATAAATTGGCGAGCCAGCTAAATCAACCCGCAAATATTCACTTAATCCTTCAAATGTTGTAAGGTAACCCCATAATTGCTCATATTTATCTGGATTGTTTACTACTGCTGTTGCTTGATGCTGACCTTCTGCTGACCTGAAAATAATGTTCAGCGAAGAAGAATTCGTATTAAATGTAATAAATAGCCGGTCAAATTTCCAGTCTGGCAGCGTTACATCTTCATTAAAAGTGAATAGATCTCCCGCTAATTCCATCGCTAAGGGTTCCGGAAAAATAATTTCCAACTGATTTTTCTCTGATGGCCTTTCATTGACGTTATTTGTTTGAAACTCATAGAGAACCCAATCATGCATATCCTGATAGAGTTTTTGACGGTCCGTTTCTTTCGTAAAACTGTAATAGTTATTCGAATTCTCGAAAATAATTGATTTTGGTTCAATCAGTTCCTGCTTTGTCTCCTTTTCGCCCCCAAGGTCTACACTGTCTACAAATTCTTCTTTTTTTACTATCGGGTATTGAGGCTGATAACTCCATAAAGCAAATGTAAGCAGAAGACTTACCCCTACTAAAACTGTTAATATATATGACTTTATCGTCTCGAGCTTCATTTTTTACCCCTCCGCTTCTTATTCATTAGCGGAAGTGTAAAGAGAATGGTTGTCCCTTTACCTTCTTTGCTTTTGGCCCATACTTTACCATGATGTGCTTCAACCATTTCTTTCGCTATGGCAAGACCAAGACCTGTCCCGCCAAGCTTACGTGTTCTGGCCTTATCTGCACGGTAAAAGCGTTCAAATATTTTATCAAGCTTTTCATACGCAATACCCATACCTTGATCCTCAATACTTGCCAGCATTTGATTCTTCTGCTTTACCACACTAAAACGAATTGTTCCACCCTCTGGTGAATATTTAATAGCATTTGAAATAATGTTATCAAGTACTTGGGTCATTTTGTCTTTATCCATCCATACGTAGAACTGGCTATTCGGCAATTCACGCTGTAAGGTTATTTTTTCTGAGACGTTCATATCAAATCGGTCTATTACATCATGGAAGAATGTGATAAAATCAGTTTTTTCCTTCTGTAGTGAATAATCTTTATCGTCCATTCTAGACAGTTGTAGCAAGTCATTTACCATTCGAATCATGCGTTCTGTCTCATTTTGGGTAACACTTAAGAATTTAGGTGCAATTTCCTTGTCTTCCCACGCACCTTCTGTCAATGCCTCAATGTAACTGCGCATCGTTGTAAGTGGCGTCCGTAACTCATGTGAAACGTTTGAGACGAACTCACGGCGCTCCTGCTCAACTTTCTGCTGTTCGGTAACATCACTGATCACTGTTATAAACCCGGTAATATCCGCTTCATCATCCGCAATAGTAGAGAAGTTCGCACGAATTAAAAAGAAATTATCCTGGTCACTGAAGTCAATAATCATTGAACCACTGTCAGGTAAATCGGAAATATCTACAGTTTTTTCATCTAATTCAAGTACATCAAGTAAAAATTCCCCTTGTGCTTCTTCAGGACTACGGCCAATAAGTCTTGCAGCTGCATCATTCATTAATGTGACTGCCCCTGACTTATCGGTTGCTATGACACCATCAGACATATTGGATAACACGGAGCTTAGCTTTCGCCGTTCCTCTTCCGTTAAAGCTCTCGAGTGTTTCAACTTTGCATTTAAATCATTAAATGATACAGCAAGCTGACCAATCTCATCCGACCCATAAACATTTACTTTTTGAGAAAAGTCTTCTCTAGCCATTATTTGTGTCTGTCTTCTCATTTCCATAATTGGCTTTGTAATAGTTCTGGCAACCAGAATTCCCAAAAAGGCTGATACCGTGATTGCTAATATGGAACCCCGCAAAAAGATGTTATTGATATCCTCCATTTGATTATAAACACCATTGATCGAGGACTCTATATAAAGAGCACCAACCTGCTTCTCTTCATCATCTGTGATGGGGACAGTTCTTCGATAGATTAGATTTCTTTCCGCATTATATACCTTGTCAGAATCAGGAACACCGAAACGTATTGTATTCTTTATAAAGTCACTTGTGGTTTTCTTTTCAATATTACTGCTGCCTGAACTATCACTTGAAGCGATAATTCTGCTTTGCATATTAACTACTTGAATATTAATAATCTTATCGGTGTTGTTTACCCGGACAATATCCTGAATTTCTTGCTGAAGTGTCGGACCACTTCCGTCTTCAGGTCTATCTTTGCTGAATGCTTGTTTCATGTTTACCTGTAAGATATCAACCGTCGATTCAATAGATTCTTCAAAGTTTTTAACCAGCTCATCTTCCAATTCTTTTGCAAAATAAGACCCGATAACCTGAATTGCCACAAGCAGCAGCAATATAAAGATAACAATAAATTTTAACTGTATCGAACGGAAAAAGCCTACTTTATGCATAAAACCTACTCCTGTTCGGGCTTACGTAAATAATATCCCACACCACGCCGCGTAACAATCCACATTGGGTTACTTGGATTCTCCTCAATTTTTTCACGAAGTCGTCTTACAGTGACATCTACTGTACGTACATCCCCAAAATAATCATAGCCCCATACCGTTTCAAGTAAATGTTCACGTGTCATGACTTGTCCGGTATGTCGAGCTAAGTAATGCAGTAACTCAAATTCACGATGCGTCAATTCCATCTGTTCTCCGTCACGTGTAACTGCATATGCATCCGGGTGTATAACAAGTCTTCCAATTTCTATATTCTTAGTGGTTTTAACCGCGTCTTCAGGTAATTGCTGCTGTCTGCGCAGATTTGCCTTAACTCTTGCGATTATCTCACGATTACTAAAGGGTTTTGTCACATAATCATCTGCTCCAAGCTCCAAGCCTAACACTTTGTCAATCTCAGCATCCTTTGCCGTCAGCATAATAATTGGCATTGATTGCGTCTTTCTTATTTCACGGCAAACTTCATTTCCATCTTTATTTGGTAACATTATATCCAATAGTACTAAATCAGGCTTTTCTGTCTCTGCAAGATCAATTGCCTCATCACCATCATAGGCGACAACTACCTGATATCCTTCTTTTTCTAGGTTGAATTTTAAAATGTCTGCAATTGGTTGTTCATCATCTACTACTAAAATCTTTTGACTCATTGTAGTCACATCCTTTTTAGCATTCCTTTGCTCTATTTTATCGTACTTTGGCTCAAATGTCTTGCATATGAAAAAGACTGACTCCTTAATCTCTGGAGTCAGTCTCAATTCTATTTTTTGTTTACTACAAATGTTTCTGTGGGTTTTCTAGGGAACCGTTCTTGTAAACTTCAAAATGCAGGTGTACCCCTGTTGAATTTCCTGTTGTTCCCATTACCCCAATCTTACTGCCTTTTTCTACCGTTTGGCCTGGACTCACACTAATGGATGAAAGATGTGCATAAATGGTTTTCATCCCGTTATTATGATTAATGACTATTTTATTGCCATAACCGCCACTATCCCAGCCAGCTGATACAACTGTTCCGTTATCAGCAGCCAAAATAGAACGATTGCTTGGCTGTGCAATGTCCATTCCCTTATGCATTGACCCCCAACGCATGCCAACATTACTTGTGACATTCCCACCGACTGCTGGCCAGTGAAGTTCACCTGTTCCGCGTGATGGTACAACTTTAGTTCCTTTAATAATGACTTCTTTTACAGGATCCTTTGTTGTTTTTTCAGTCACTGTTTCTTTATTAACTATATTTCCATTTTTCATTTCTAGCGCATAATGGACTCTTTTCTTTCCTTTTTGTCCTTCTTGTTTTACTTTTTTATCACCTTTATACATTTCATCGGATTCTTTAACTTCCGTCTCATAATCGATTGTTTCTTCTACTACTTTTTCTTTATTGACGATAACGTCGACAAACGGCTGATAATCTGTCACATGAATTTTTTGATCAATTTTCAGGACAGCATCTTTGTTTAAGTTATCATTTAGTTCTATTAGTTTTTCAACCGACAAATCATATTCGTCTGCAATACTACTAAGAGCGTCGCCTTTTTCGACCTTGTGAACTTTATCTTCTAAAGTTCCTTTTTCAAGCATTTTCAGCCCTTGTTTTACGTTCAGTACTTTTTCCGGTTTAACTTTTTTATCAGAAAATGAAACTTTTTCTGATAGTGTTACGTCTGTAATGATAGAGTCACCAATAGCAAGATCCGTCTTTTTGTTTGGCTTATCTTTACTGTTAGAATCACTTTGTCTATCTGTCAGTTTTTCAAGTACTTTTTTATCGACATATTTTGCTTTGTAGGATTTTAATACTTTATCAGCTGTTTTTTTGTCCTTAAAAAAGCCAACCGTTTCATCTGCAATTTTTAATTGAACTGCTTCTGCTTTAGCTGAAAGATCTTTTTTAAGCTGCTTTTCTACATTATCCTTATTATATGTAGGGTCAAACACACGTTCAGATACAAGTGACACTTCTTCACCAACAGTTATGGACAAGTTCGCAAACTCATCACTCTTTTTGCTAACTTTTGCATCTATAATATCCTGAACAGTTTCTTTGTCACTAACTTTTCCAATATGTTTACCATCTACATAAACGTGGAAAATAGTTTCTAACGAGTCACTATTATCATCTGCATATGCTGTCGTAAACGTAAAAGAAAGACCGATACATGTTGTAATGGCGACTTTTTTCAGCATACTGAATTTGCTTCGCCTTTTAGGAATGTTTCTTACAGATTTTTCTTTCCTTTTAAACACTGTGGTATTTCCCCCTTGCCATATATATATATCTGTTTAGCAGTTAAAAAGTAACTGCCAGAGTTTTCTAATAGTTTCTAGTCCAAAAGACTTCCCAATGTCATTGTCTAATCTACCATAGTTATAGTAGATAATGAAAGAGAGTCTAGGCAAATGTAAAGTAAATGTATAATAACTTCCATTAATTTACATAAATCGCCTTAAATTGCCTCTATTTAGGTGTAAAACGTTACTTTTAATGTATTTTATATCTTTTTTTCTCCTTAATTTTACAGTTATATTACAGAAATAATGACAACTATGGCTCAAATTCACCAAATAAATGGATATTAATGTAAATTTTAGCTCAAAATCTTGGAAAGTAGTTCAAATTTTGACCTGATTTTAATAGATTTTATTAACCAACTTTCCTGATAAGATGAAAATTTTAATTTTTCAGTCTAAGTAGAAAATACCTACACTCGATTACTACCAGAAAAACCTCTATCAAATTCGATAGAGGTTTTGCTTCTTTTGGACTATTTTTTAACTGTAGACACTTCTTACAATATTCGTCTGCGAACGATCTGGTCCGACAGAAAATATGGACAATGGTATTGCAGTCAATTGTGATATTCGCTCCAGATAGTGCCTTGCTTTAACTGGAAGCTCATGAATACTTTTGACGTTTGTAATATCTTCAGTCCATCCTGGCATCTCTTCGTATACTGGCTCACATTCAGCTAATACTTTCAAGCTTGCCGGAAATTCGTTAATTACTTCACCTTTATACTTGTAAGCTACACATATTTTTAACGTTTCAATACCAGTTAAAACGTCAAGTGAGTTTAATGATATATCCGTAATACCACTCACGCGACGTGCGTGACCAACAACAACACTATCAAACCAGCCAACACGACGCGGTCTTCCTGTTGTTGTTCCGTACTCACGGCCAACTTCACGGATTTTTTCACCAATTTCATCATTTAATTCTGTAGGAAACGGACCATCACCAACACGGGTTGTGTAGGCCTTTGAAACTCCTACGACGTGATCGATTTTCGTTGGGCCAACACCAGATCCAATCGTCACACCTCCTGCAACTGGGTTTGATGATGTAACAAACGGGTATGTTCCCTGGTCAATATCCAGCATGACCCCTTGTGCACCTTCAAACAACACACGACGACCAGCGTCAAGAGCTTCATTTAGAACGACAGAGGTATCACAAACATATTTGGCCAATTGTTGTCCATACTCATAGTACTCGTCCAGAATATCTTCAACCTGTATTGGATCAACTTCATAAATTTTATTAAATAAACGGTTTTTTTCTTTTAAATTTTGCTCAAGTTTCGTCCGGAAGGTTTCTTTATCCAATAAATCAGCAATACGTATACCGATTCGCGCAGCTTTATCCATATATGCCGGGCCGATTCCTTTTTTCGTTGTACCAATTTTATCAGCACCTTTATCTTCTTCCTGAAGAATATCCATTTTTAAATGGTAAGGTAAAATAACATGCGCACGGTTGCTAATACGGAGGTTATCAGTCGATACGTTCCGTTCATGTAAGTAAGCAATTTCCTCTACGAATGCTTTTGGATCGATAACCATTCCATTTCCTAATACACACGTCTTTTCATTGAAAAAAATACCAGATGGGATTAAATGCAATTTGTACGTGACATCATCAAATTTTATTGTATGCCCTGCATTGTTACCACCCTGATAGCGAGCAACAAGCTCGGCATTTTGCGATAAAAAGTCAGTAATTTTACCCTTTCCTTCATCGCCCCACTGCGTTCCAACTACTACTACTGAGGACATGGTGCACCTCCACTATATAATCATTTGTTTTTTATTAAGTAACAGCGTAATTCTAACAATAATAATTAACTATGTCAACTTAAACACGAACGATAAGTTAAAAATTTATTAAATTGTTCGTTATAATTATAAACACTGTTACGTCCTGTTCGCCGGAGCTGGACGCGGCTAATTCGGGAGTCCAGGTATCCACAGCCATTAAATTTTAGTACGCTAAACAGTAAAAATGAACCAAGAGTGTTAAACATCACAATTGGTTCTTCTTACTTAATCGCCATCTTCTTCTACATACTTTTTGAGAACAGATAACCTATCATCCCAATACCGATCAAAAAACATAAGCCAATTTCGAATTTCAACAAGTGGTTCTGGTTGGAGTATATAACGAGTTTCACGGCCCGCCTTTCGACTTCTAACAACACCAGCATCGGACAGAATATGAAGATGCTTATTAACAGCAGTACGGCTTAATGGGAAGTATTTCGTAATTTCAGCTATCGACAATTCTTTATCAGCAAGTAGTTTCAAAAGGGTACGTCGGGTAGGATCGGAAATTACTTGAAAAACATCATGCTTAGATTGGTCAGACACACTAGACCTCCAGATATGCTGGGAGCTTCTCTTTTACGATTTTTTCCCAACCGCCGTCCATAGTTTCACGAACTTTTGACTTTTCTGCATTCCAACCAGAATGAATAAGTGTAAACTCAGTTTTTCCATCTTTTAATTTCCTTAATTCAAAAGTAAGATGCCACTCCTCATCCCAATCGAAGCCTACACGGTGAGGGGGATCAAGTTCAGTAACTTTACAAGGAGAGTCACCGTATGGTCCTGCATGAAGAATAAACTCCTTTCCCAAAATAGGTTCAAAGGTATTTGACATCCACCATGCAGTAATCCCTTCCGATGTTGAAACAGCTTTCCAGACTTTTTCAATTGGCGCATTAAGTATAACGGTTTTGCGGATTTCTGGTAATCTTTCCTGTGCTTTCATCGCTTTATACCTCCTACATATAAATAACACCTAATAGTGTTACATTAATTATAACACTATTAGGTGTTATTTCAATAGTATATTAAAATATTTTTTCCATTTACATATTATTAAATTATCGACAACGCTTCTATTTTAGAATCTTAGTTCACAAAAGTTCATTGTTACTTCAAATTGAAAAAAATAAAATAATATATTAATTATAAATCAGTTCACTGAACTGGGTTATTTTTTTGCAAACAAAAAGCGCTGCAAAATACAGCGCAATTTAATATACATATTTACTTACTTTTTAATACGAAAATTAGAGTTATGCGATAGGAGACGGAACCCGTTATATTTAAAGGGCTAAGTCTTATACTGGTGCGGAAACTGGAGGGACATCACTATCGGAATAGCGGTGATCCAAATCTACGAACTTATTATATTCTTTCACAAACGCAAGTTCCACGTTACCAACAGGACCATTACGTTGTTTGGAAATAATGATTTCAATAATATTTTGTTTCTCAGATTCTTGATCATAATAGTCATCACGATATAAGAATCCAACAATGTCAGCATCCTGCTCAATACTCCCAGATTCACGCAAGTCAGACATCATCGGCCGCTTATCTTGACGTGATTCAACGCCACGTGATAGCTGTGATAATGCAATTAATGGTACATTCAATTCACGTGCCAAGGCTTTTAAAGACCGGGAAATATCGGAAACTTCCTGTTGCCTGTTTTCCTTTGAATTGGCATTCCCTTGAATAAGCTGCAGGTAATCTATCAGAATCATACTAAGTCCATTTTCTTGTTTTAAACGTCGACATTTAGATCTAATCTCACTAACACGGATTCCAGGAGAATCATCGATATAAACTCCAGCATTGGATAAACTTCCCATCGCCATCGTTAGTTTACTCCAGTCATCTGCCTCCAAATTACCATTACGCAAACGCTGGGAATCGATATTTCCTTCGGCGCAAAGCATACGGGAAACAAGTTGATCAGCACCCATCTCAAGACTAAATATAGCTACATTCTCATCAGTATTTATAGCAACGTTTTGTGCAATATTTAACGCAAACGCTGTTTTACCAACAGATGGTCGTGCAGCAATAATGATTAAATCATTTCTTTGAAAGCCTGAAGTGATTCGATCCAGGTCCCTATATCCAGTTGGAATACCTGTAACATCAGCATCTTGGTGTTGTAGTTGTTCAATATTGTCATATACTTCGATAAGGACATCTTTTATAGCCTTAAATGCTCCAGTATTTTTCTTGCCAGATACTTCAAGAATGTTCTTTTCGGCTTCATTTAAGATATCTTCCACTTCATCTTCAGTTGCAAAACCGGATGAAACAATATCTGTTGCAGTTCGAATTAATCTGCGAAGTAACGCTTTTTCTTCAACTATTTTACTGTAATAAAGTATATTCGCTGCTGTTGGAACACTGCCTGCTAAATCAGACAGGTATGCAACACCACCAACCTCGTCCAGTTTTTTCTCATTCGATAAGGAGGTCGTTACCGTTACAAGATCAATTGGTTCTCCTCTATCCAATAGTTTCAACATCGCTTCAAATATTCTCTGGTGGCTTGCACGATAAAAATCATCAGGCATTAACAGTTCTGACGCTGCAGATAATGCGTCAGGTTCTAGAAAAACAGCACCTATAACAGCTTGTTCCGCTTCTATATTATGTGGTGGTGTACGATCATTCCAAATTTCACTCATTCATTTTCCCCCTTCTGGAGAGGATTCAAAAGTTAATAATTGCTTTTCTCAAGCTTCTACTACATGAACTCTAATTGTACCAGTTACTTCCTGGTGTAACTTAACAGGTACATTCGTATATCCTAATGTTCGGATTGGGCTATCAAGTTCGATTTTTCGTTTGTCAATTTTATGGCCATAAGTTTCTTTAAGGACTTCAGCAATTTGTTTACTCGTGATGGAACCGAATAAACGTCCGTTATCCCCAGATTTTGCTTTCACTTCAACATCAATTTCAGCTAACTTAGCTTTAAGTTGCTCAGCCTCTTCTACTTCTTTCTGCGCTTCTTCCTTTTGTTTATTCTTCTTAGCTTCCAGTTCTTTCATATTACCTGAAGTAGCTTCTTTTGCCAGGTTATATTTTAGTAAATAATTACGTGCATAGCCGTCAGAGACGTTTTTCACTTCACCTTTTTTGCCTTTTCCTTTTACATCTTTTACAAAAATTACTTTCATTTTTTGTCTCCTCCTTAGTTAGAAAACTTGGCATTCTTTAATGGGGTTCCTATGAAAGTTTTTTTACTTTCTTAGAACCCCCTATACTTTGGAGTTCAAGCCATAGTTGCACTTATACTTTCTTTACTAACCTAAAATGCTCTAACTTTATTGTAATTGCATTTATAGCGTTTGTTAACGTGCAAAATATTCCTCTATTATATCTTTTAGTAATGCTTCTGCATCTTCAATTGTCGTATCCTCAATTTGGGTGGCAGCATTTGTTAAATGTCCGCCTCCGTTCATTTTCTCCATGATAACCTGAACATTTACTTCTCCAAGTGAACGGGCACTGATACCAATTCGTCCATCATTCCGCTCTGATATTACAAATGATGCGTTGATACCGCTCATCGTTAGGAGTGTGTCTGCTGCCTGAGCAATCAATACACCCCCATATACCTCTTCTGGTTCACCCTTTGAAATAGCGATTGAATCCCGATAAACTTCAGCACGTTCAATCAGTTTACTTCGCTTAATATAAATATCCAAATCTTCCTTCATGAATTGCTGTACCAGTACGGTATCAGCACCTTTGGATCGTAAATAAGAAGCTGCATCAAACGTACGCGAACCAGTTCTCAAAGTGAAACTTTTCGTATCGACAATAATCCCTGCCAATAGTGCTGTCGCTTCAAGCATTTTTAACTTAAGGCTTTTTGGCTGATATTCCAGTAACTCAGTAACCAATTCCGCTGTAGAAGATGCATATGGTTCCATATAAACAAGCGTTGGGTTATCAATAAACTCCTCTGCGCGCCGATGGTGGTCTATTACAACTTTATATTCGCTTTTACTTAACAAGCGCTGATTGGAGACCATCGATGGTTTGTGTGTATCAACAACTACAATAAGGCTTCTGCTCGTTATTACTGCTTCCGATTCTTCCGGGTCTATGAAATGTTCCCATAGCTCTTCGTCCTCTTTTATTCCCTCAACAAGTCGGTAAACACCTGTATCTACGTCATCTGGATCCAATACAATATATCCTTCAACACCATTGGTCTTAGCTATATTTAATATACCAATAGCTGCACCAACAGAATCCATATCCGGTGATTTATGGCCCATGATAATCACATTATCACTTTCTTTAATGAGTTCTTTTAGTGCATGGGAGATAACTCGTGCTCTTACGCGGGTCCGTTTTTCCATTGGGTTGGTACGCCCACCATAAAAGCGAACTTTACCACCTTCATCTTTAATTGCTACCTGATCGCCACCCCGACCTAGTGCCAGATCAAGGCTCGATTGGGCTAATTCACCGAGTGTCGGAAGTTCCACACTTCCTAGACCAATCCCAATACTCAATGTAATCGGAATATTTTGTTCGGCATTTAGTTCACGTACTTCATCCAGAATATCAAATTTTGATTTCTCCAGCTGATCAAGAATTTCTTTTGTCGAAACAGCCAGAAAGCGATCCTGAGAGGTTCGTTTCATATATATTCCATAATCATGTGCCCAATTATTTAACACAGAGGTAACCTTTGAATTTAATTGACTCTTTAACGTATCATCCATGTTTTGAGTAATTTCCTCATAGTTATCAAGGAATATTATTAACAGAACAGTTTGCTCATTTTGGTATAGCGTTTGTATTTCTGATTGCGCCGTTCGGTCAAACAGATATAGTAACCGTTCTTCCTTTTTTATTGTTGTTTGAAATTCGTACCCTTCCACATTGAACCATAATTCATCTTTACTCTCTTTAATTCTTGAAGTTAAATCATCAGAGAGGGTATTAATGGATTTACCTACTAATGTATCTTCATCAGCAAAACGGTTCATATAAGGATTTGCCCATTCAATAAAATAATCATCATTATACAGAATGATCCCTATTGGCATTTCCAATAAAGCCTCTTCTCCAACACGTTTAATCCGATGGGAAAGTGTAGCTATATATTCTTCGGTTTCATTCTGCAATGTTCTTTCCGTTCTTATACTATAATAAATCGACGCTGCTAATAGTAAAGTCATCAATAATCCTAGCATCCATTGGAAATACCAAATAAATCCAAGCAGAATTATGGATAATAGGTAAATAACCCATAAGTGGCTGCTAAGTATTGGTTTATTTTTTAAATCGTTCATATAATCAGCTCCTACTACTTACCCCACTTATTTCTCATCCTTCGATATACGGTCTCTTAGTGAGAATCCTATATCAATTATACCTAACAGACGTACAAAATAAAGGAAGAAAAATGGGAAAAGTATTGTCAATATAACACTTACTACTGGTAGTGCTTTTGACTTGTTTTTCTTATGAGCATAAAAAAATATAAATGATAGGCCTTGCAACGTCATTAATATACCTGTAAGCATCATCACATTATTTACCGCCAAATATAACGTACTCGATGGGTCGAGTTCAAAAAATGTGGATATCAATGCGAAGAAATAAATCCAAACTAATGAAACCGGGAAACGCAACATACGGAAAGGAGGAAATCCCAGGTTCATACCTTCTAAACGATTGATTACTTTATAACTTACCCATTGGCTGATAAAGGCCATCAAGATTGCAATTAAAGCTATTCCAGCTGGAACCAGGCTCGATATCATGCCCATCTGTTGCTCCAACAATTCAGTTTGATCCGCTAGACCAAATTGTTCCATTAAATCTGTAAACATTAGTATATACTGATTAATCAGTTGGTCAATTTCACTCATTAAATTTACTTGTAAAACGAATTGACTGAACACAAAAGTAAATACAAGCCCGACTACAAACCCTATAGTTCCTCTTCCCCACGTTTCATAGGCAGGTAACTTTTTATAAATAGAGCTACCAATCATTATACCACCAAGACCCATCAACACAGTCATAGGAAGGCTTACAATTGTTGCGAATAAAATTGATAATACAATTGCAACCCCGAACATTAAAAGTGAAGGCTTCCAATTATGTCTAGAAGCAAATATGATAAAAGGTACTGGCAATAAAAAGGTAGTAACTATTGTTATTACTGGAACAAACGCTGCGATTAACAGCAATATAATATATATAGCTGTAAGCATGGCACCTTCTGTTAAGATTTTCGATTGATTCATTTATTGCACCTACATATCTAATTAATTTATCTCGTTACAATATGATAACACGATTTTAGCATGAATTGGTATTCAGAATAGCAGATTCTAATATTTCCCGGGTAATAACTTGTAGAATTTTGTAGACAAAGAATAAAAGTTAACGAATTTTAAGGTCAGGGAGCGATTTTATTGCTGATTTTGATTATAATGAAACTAATGGAAGATTCTATAATGAAGGATGAAACGAATGATTTTATTGCAAGCTTTCTTAAACAGTGTTAAATTGCCAACTAAACAGGCAATCTTTAAATTAAATCGAATCGGAATGGATATTACTGTATTATATATGTCTATTCTGGTATTGCTTGTTTCTATTCCGTCGCTGACTGACCGTCTAACAGCAACTGGTGGAGCAAGTGCTGACATGCCGTTAATTCTACTGCTCGTGTATTTTGTTATTTTTTATTACTTACCATTAATTACTGTGGTTTTTCTGCTGCTTTCTTTGGTTGCTTACATAGGAACTGGCATGTCCCGGTTAATGAAGCGAAAAATAAGATTTCCTATACTTTGGAAAATGAGTGCTTATACAACAACAATCCCTTTCTTGCTATACACAGTCATTGCTCTTAGTTTTAAGGTAGATGTTATGTATTTATGGCTCTTCTTAATTTCTTCACTGTTTTTTATAATTAAAATAATCACCGTTTACCCGAAGCGAAAATCTCGAAAATAGGAGTTTTATTATGAAATATCTCGTATACATTCTTCTTGCATTATCACTTTTGATTAATGCAGGCTGCAATAATCAGGAAAGTACAGAGGAACATGAATTGTTCATATCTGCTGCATCGAGCTTATCCGATGTTCTGTCCAAGCTTGGTGATGCATTTGAATCGGAGCACCCAAATACAACACTGACATTAAACTATGGAGCATCCGGGAAACTTGCACAACAAATACAACAAGGTGCGCCTGTTGATTTATTTCTTTCAGCAGACCAAAAATGGATGGACAACCTATCAGAACAGAAGATGATTCTCAGAAACACAAGAGCAAATTTTACACAAAATAAACTTGTGCTCGTTTCAACAGATAATGCCAACACACCTATTAATAATTTAACAGAACTATCGACTAGCGGACTGGATCAAATTGCACTAGGAAATCCTGAAAGTGTACCTGCTGGAAGTTATGCTAAAGAAGTTTTGACCGCAAGTGGAATTTGGAATGATATTAAAAATAAACTTGTTTATGCCAAAGATGTGCGACAAGTACTTACATACGTTGAATCCGGTAACACTGACATTGGATTTGTTTATGCCAGTGATCTGAAGCGATCCAAATTGGTCACGGAGGTTACCAAAATAGATGAATCGTTGTATGGGCCAATAAATTATCCTGCAGCTGTAATGGCATCAAGTGACACCAAAGAGAAAGCAAAGGCGTTTATTAAATTTCTGCAATCAGATGAAGCACAGTCTATATTGGCCGAATATGGATTTGGCTCTTAAAGGTGGAACTGGAAATGGACTATACACCATTATTTCTGTCTTTGAAAATAGCCAGTATTGCAACGGCTGTAGTTGTTTTCTTTGGCATACTTATTGCCAGAATTATATCCCGTAATCAATTCCCGGGAAAGAGAATACTAGAATCATTGTTAATGCTTCCATTAGTTCTTCCACCAACTGTTGTTGGATTCGGTTTGCTTTATTTGTTTGGAAAAAATGGACCAATCGGTAGTTTATTACTGCAATTATTTGATTTTCAGATTGTATTCACGTGGGTTGGGGCAGTTATAGCGGCAATTGTCGTCTCTTTCCCATTAATGTATCAAAGCGCAGCAGCTTCATTTCAAAATTACGATCCCAACATTGAAAATGCTGCGTTGACGATGGGCGCATCAAAGTGGAGAGTGTTTTGGACAGTCACTTTTCCATTGGCATGGCCTGGATTATTAGCAGGCTTAGTATTAACCTTTGCTCGAGCTCTTGGTGAATTTGGTGCAACACTTATGATTGCGGGCTACATTCCAAATCAAACAGAAACAATCCCACTTGCCATTTATTTTGCTGTTGACTCAGGAAATATGGAAGAAGCGGTGTTTTGGGTTATCGGAATTATTGCTGTTGGGTTTAGCGCCATACTCTGGCTGAATTGGTGGAGCGGAAGAAATATTTTACGATTTACAAATGACAAATGATATAGGTGAGATGAATAATGCTTTCATTAGAGATAAAGAAAATACTTAAAGCATTTACGCTTCATGCTGCGTTAAGTATTGGTGAAGAGATTATTGTATTAACCGGACCCTCTGGCGCTGGCAAAACCACAACATTAAACTGTATTTCTGGACTTGATCACCCTGATTCTGGCGAGATCATATTAAATGACCGGCTGCTTTTTCAGAAAAACGGAAAATCACTGCCTGTACAAAAACGAAATATAGGATATGTATTTCAGGATTATGCCTTGTTCCCTCATATGACTATCAGACGTAACATTAAATATGGAATGAAGGATAACAGGCTTGTCAGTTCATTAGTTCATGTTGTTGGAATCGAACATATACTTGATAGCTACCCTGCTGAAATTTCAGGAGGTGAGAAGCAACGCGTTGCCCTTGTGCGTGCAATAGCTACCAAACCCGAGGCACTGCTTCTGGACGAGCCTTTCTCCTCTTTAGATGATAAGACAAAATTAGAATGCCAGAATGAATTGTTGCGTTTGCATGCCATGTGGAAAATACCAATTATTATGGTTACACATGATGTTAAGGAAGCAGAGAAGCTAGGCGATCGTATTCTGAGAATAGAACAAGGAAAGATAATCGATAGTTGAATGCCGTTTTAAGAGATTGTTGCTGTTGATAGAAACTGCGACACAACCTTAGGTGCGAGAGTATATACCAGCTGCCTGGTCAGAGAGCTATACTACAAACCGATTCCCCCTAGTCTATGTCGCAGTTTAACATCAACTGATTTATAATTTCCTGTACAAGAACAAACTTCTGCATCACCTAATGGTCGGGGGGGGGTTGGTCTCTCCTGTTTGGGTGTTGCTCTCTCCCGATTGGCGGTTGCTCTCTCCCGTTTGCATGCTGCTCTCTCCCGTTTGCGTGCTGCTCTCTCCCGAATGAGTGTTGCGCTCTCCCGTTTGCGTGCTGCTCTCTCCCGTTTTGGGGTTGCTCTCTCCCGTTTGCGGGTTGCTCTCTCCCGTTTGCGTGCTGCTCTCTCCCGTTTGTGTGCTGCTCTCTCCCGTTTGCGTGCTGCTCTCTCCCGATTGAGGACTGCTCTCTCCCGTTTGGGTACTGCTCTCATTCTGGACTCTAGTTATCCTCAGCACTTAAATTTTATAATTTCGTATACAATAAAAAAGCCTTTTGACAGTGTTGGCACTGTCAAAAGGCTTTTTATATCTGAATTTACTCTGTTACATATGGCAATAATGCCATTGTACGAGAGCGTTTAATCGCTTTTGTAAGTTTACGTTGATACTTTGCAGAAGTTCCAGTTACACGACGAGGAAGAATCTTCCCACGCTCTGAAATGAAACGTCTTAGTAAATCAACATCTTTATAATCGATGTGCGTAATTCCGTTAGCTGTGAAATAACACACTTTACGACGCTTTGCACGTCCGCGACGAGCTGCCATTAATACCCCTCCTTTTATTTAAATTACATCCACCTAGAATGGTAGATCATCGTCTGATATATCGACCGGCTCACCGTTATTTTTGAACGGGTCCTCTTCGTTTTGAATTGGATTTTGATTTGTCTGGTTCTGATTTTGATTTTGCTGGTATCCTGATGCTTGTTGTCCACTGCTTTGTGAAGAACCTTTCGTTTCAAGGAATTGAACACTGTCTCCGACAACTTCCGTTACAAAAACAGTCTTGCCATCCTTTCCTTCGAATGTACGTGTTTGTAAACGTCCATCGACACCAATCATACTACCCTTTTTCATGTAATTTGCCAGATTTTCTGCCTGTCTGCGCCAAACAACACAGTTGATAAAGTCAGCATCACGGTTCCCTTGCTGATTTGAAAAAGGTCGATTAACTGCTATGGTAAAGTTGGCTACCGCCACTCCATTTGGTGTATAACGTAGATCAGGATCCTTCGTTAACCTGCCGACAAGTACGACACGATTTAACATCAGAACCACCCCTTATTATTGATCATCTTCTCGAATTACCATATGACGAATAATGTCATCAGAGAACTTAGCTAAGCGATCAAATTCATTAATAGCATTTACATCGCTGCTGAAGTTAATCAGTACATAATATCCATCACGATAGTCATTGATTTCATATGCAAGACGTTTCTTGCCTTTTTCATCAACTTTTTCAATCTCCGCCCCATTATCCGTTAGAACTTTATTAAAGCGCTCAACTAAAGCTGTTTGAGCTTCATCTTCAATATCTGGACGGATGATATACATGATTTCGTATTTTCTCATCCGGTACACCTCCTTTTGGTCTTAGCGGCTTCATTTATGCAATGAAGCAAGGAGTAATCTTGTTTCATTACTCACAACATCGTATTATACCAAATCTTATTATAAAAAACAACCATTCGAGGGATCCTGCTACGTTATTTACTAGACATTAAAACGAAAATGGATTACATCGCCATCTTTCACGATATATTCTTTACCTTCTAACCGAACATTTCCTTTTTCACGTGCTTGCGCCATAGCTCCTGCATCCATAAGATGATCATAGGATACGGTTTCAGCACGAATAAAGCCTTTTTCAAAATCAGTGTGAATAATTCCCGCAGCCTGTGGTGCTTTTATTCCTTTGCGGAAAGTCCAAGCGCGCACTTCCTGTTCACCAGCTGTAAAATAGGTTGCCAAGCCCAATAGATTATACGAAGCCTTAATAAGCTTATCCAAACCTGATTCAGCGATACCTAAATCATCAAGAAACTCTTCCTTTTCCTCCTGATCAAGTTCAGCTATTTCTTCTTCAATTTTTGCACAAACAACAATTACCTCTGCACCTTCTTTTGCTGCATACTCTCTTACCCTTTGCACATTTTCATTTGCATCAGGCTCGGTAATTTCTTCCTCACTTACATTTGCTACATACAGTGTAGGCTTACTGGTTAATAAATGAAGCCCTTTTACTATTTTCCAATGTTCTTCTGAAAACTCCAAAGCACGTACAGGTTTTTCTTCTTCAAGACCTTCTTTAAGCTTAAGGAGAATATCATGTTCTGCAATAGCTTCCTTATCCTTTTGTCGTACAAGCTTCTCCACCCGCTGTATCCGTTTATTAACAGATTCTAAGTCAGCTAAAATAAGCTCAAGACTAATGATCTCAATATCATCTATTGGATCGATTTTCCCTGACACGTGTGTAATATTATTATCTTCAAAACAGCGAACAACTTGGCAAATTGCATCAACCTGGCGAATATGGGATAAAAATTGGTTTCCCAATCCTTCTCCTTTACTTGCACCTTTCACAATACCAGCAATATCAGTGAATTCGAATGCTGTTGGTATAGTTTTCTTCGGTTTTACTAGTTCCGTTAATTTATTTAAGCGATTATCTGGTACCTCTACAATGCCTACATTGGGATCAATAGTTGCGAACGGATAGTTCGCAGCCTCTGCACCAGCTTGTGTAATTGCATTGAACAATGTTGATTTACCAACATTGGGAAGCCCGACAATTCCTGCTGTTAAAGCCATTCAACTTTCACTCCTTAAGGATTTCATTCATATGAACGCGTTAGTCATATCAATTATAGATACAAGATGTTAAATTGACAAGCAATGAAAAAGCAAAAATAAGCAATTATAATTGCCTATTTTCCAAGTACGTTAGCTCAATTTTCACTTTTCATTAATCATACCACAACTATAACTGAATTTTCTGGCCACCAAAAAGAATTTTAGCCAAATTATTCTTCTGCCTTCACAAGTATTTTTTTCATCTTTTTAGTAAATTCTTTCCGTGGAATCATGACGCTGTGATCACATCCCATACACTTAATCCGAATGTCCATACCCATTCGAACAATTTTCCAGCGATTTTCGCCACAAGGATGCTGTTTCTTCATCTGAACGATATCATTTAATTCAAATTGTTTATCCGCCATGTCGCAACCCCCTTTTTATACTTCTTTGTCACGTTCTAACTCTAACGAAGACGGCTCCTGATTCCTTGAATACATCACAAGACGTGGTGCAGGAATTTCAATACCTTCTTTATATAATACCTCTTGAACTTCTTTTCGGACTATTCGTGCACCTGCCCATTGATACGATGGCAATGTTTCTGCAATAATGCGAATTACATAATGGGAGCTTTCCAGGGTTTGTACACCTATTATTTCTGGAACCCGGACAATTTCTTCATATTTATCAGGCAATGTCTTGCTGACACCATCGATTATTTTCTCGGCATTGCCAACATCACTTTCATATGGTACATTCACATCCACAACAGCAAGACCATTGTGAATGGAATAGTTGGTAACCTGCGTTACATTTCCATTTGGAATTACATGCTGTTCGCCAGTCCAGCTTTGAATTTTAGTTGTACGCAATCCAATTTCTTCTACAGTTCCTTCAACACCTGAAGTAAGTATATAATCCCCTACAGAGAATTGATCCTCAAAAATAATGAAAAAACCGGAAATAATATCACGGACAAGGTTTTGTGCTCCAAACCCTATGGCCAGACCTGCAACACCGGCTCCGGCCAACAAAGGTCCTACTTTTGCACCTAGTACATTATCCAATATCATAATAATTGCTGTAAAATATACGGTATACTTTAAAACATTTTGGATCAGTTTTTTAAGGGTGTTCTCCCTTCTTTCGGTAATCCGGAAAGGGCCACGTGATTTATTTTGGAAAACCCTGCCTATAACATTATTTCCAACACGTATAATAATGATCGACAGGAAAATGATTAACATAATCTGAAATAATCCCTGACCAATATCTATCCATAATTCAGGACCTGCAATATAGTCCCACAACTGCTCAAATTTATTTTTGATAAATTCCAAAATAAAACCTCCGACGTTCAACTCTATAGCTAGATTTTACATTAATGCTGCTATCATTAAAAGAAAAGCGAAACCTAACTATTTTCTTCCATTTTTTTCCAAAATGGATAGAGCAATAATCTTGTTAGAACATATAAGTTAAGAATACCATATATCGGATAAATATAGCTTATTAATGTAGAGAAACCTAATGTCGTTAATGGAATCATAGCTACAAGTATGAGAATTACTAATAACCAAATTGGCATATTAATTATGCTTTGCAGCCTGGAAACGATACCTAACACTCCTGCAGCCGCCGTTGTAAAGATAGCAAACCATAGAAGGATAGACATAAGTATAAGCATTCCAAATGGGTAGTGCTTTAGTATTGCGAATAATGGTATTTCATATAAAAGTAATTCGTCAGCTATCTGTATTAAACTATTATTATATATGAATGATATCGTGCCCAGAATTAAGCCGCTACCAAGTGAAGCAATCCATATTTCCTGTTTGGACTGAACTTTATTCCCTATCGCCCCCAACACCGCTATTAAAGGTAAAATATTCAAAGCTGTAAAAGGAAATGCTGCAGTCCAATTTCGCTGTTCAGCCCAATGAGAAAACATTGAAAGCTCCTGGTCCATTGTAAATACTAATAAAATATATAGAAGGCCACCAAGTAATAATGGTAATATAACCTGATTCATTGCCAACAAACCACTAATATCTTTCAAAAACAAAATAATTAAACCAACTGCAATAACAAGTACTCCCCACCAATACGAAAAATTAAATGCCTGTCCAGTAGCACCACTTCCAGCAATCATTACAACTGTTGTCGTAAATAAATATAAAAATATCATAACGTCATATAATTTTGTTAACTTAACCCCAACAATATCACCAAGTACTGGTAAGTAATCAGTAGATTGTTTTTCATAGCTTACTTTCATTATTACATTACAGCATATCGAAAAAAATAACGTAAACAACAGAATAGCAAGTCCACTTTCATGACCAAAAAATTGCCATAATTCCCTGCCAGAAGCATATCCAGCCCCAATAGTTGTACCAATTATTAAAAACATCCACTTAAGACCAGCTCTCCACATCACATTTCCTCCATTATTTTTCGTATCTACGTATAGATCGATAATTTTTTCCGTATACTTATACCAATATGTTTATGGAGGATAAGCTATGAATCTAATAAATCGATTTGTTCCTAAAAATGATAAATTACAGTTGTTACATAATGACCCAACACTAACGGATGCAATGAGTGAGAGGTTGACTTCCTGGTTTCCAAAGATTCCGCGAGAATATGTAGTTGTTTGTATTGGAACCGACCGTTCTACCGGAGATGCACTTGGTCCCTTGGCAGGTACTTTTCTTTCCGAAAAGAAACCAAAGCATATAACTATTTATGGGACATTAGCAGATCCTGTTCATGCCATAAATTTGAAGGATCATATTAAGTTAATAAATGGCCATCACAAGGATGCATTTATTATTGCTGTTGATGCATCACTTGGTAAATCAACATCGGTGGGCAGTATCATTTCAGATGTTGGTTCATTAAGGCCAGGGGCAGCATTAAATAAGGATCTTCCTTCAGTCGGGGATATTCATATTACAGGTGTGGTTAATATAAGTGGTTTTATGGAATATTCTATATTACAAAATACGAGGCTATCACTTGTTGTCGAAATGGCAAAATCTATTGCTTCTACATTAGAAAAGGTAGACCTGCAATTAGCATACAGCAAACCTTTTCCAGCAATAGTTGCTTCGAATCAAAAGCGTAAAAGTGGTGTAGAGGTTTAACATCTCTTATATGAAGTTTAAACGGTTATTGCTATTAATATATGATGTCATGTGGAAAAATAACTGAGTGATATTACACTGCTTACTTTATCTTGATAAAAGATATATTGTGACCGATATAAGCAAGATTTTGAAATTATTATAAAAGGCAGCTGGTATATGCGATACTTCTGTTGGATAGTCCGTCTAAGATAACCCACAATGAGCGTTTTATGTGATCGGGACAGATTAAGTGGCGCCACGTCCTGTGGCAAGTCGGAGGCACATGATTACTCCATGATAAGCGAGTAATTTCCAGCTGTGCCGCAGTAAGGTTAAATAGCAACAAAACTTCTAAAAAGGGCTTGTACCTAAAAAAGAACCCTACTATATAGTAGAGTTCTAGAATAATAAATAGATATAATAGACAAATCCTACTGTTAAAAGCGAGGGCAGCAAATTCCCAACTCGTATTTGGGTAATTTTTAATAGATTCAACCCAATCGCTACTATAAGCAGCCCACCCACTGCAGTTAACTCTACTATTAGCCCATTCAAAAACGATTCAGGAAGCCAATTATCAATTTGGGTAGCTAAAAGTGCAATAGAGCCCTGATAAAGGATAACAGGAATCACTGAAAATATGACACCAAACCCCAAAGTTGTCGTTAATACAAGTGCAACAAATCCATCTATTACACCTTTTGTAATGAGAACTTCATGGTCTCCTCGCAGGCCTCCATCTAAGGCGCCAATCACAGACATAGCTCCTATCACAAATATTAACGAAGCTGTTATAAACCCCTGCGCAACACTAAAATTGTCATTAGTCGAGGTAAATCGACCACCTATCCATGCTCCTAACCGATTTAAACCTTCTTCGACATGTATCATCTCGCCAATTATTGCACCAGTCAATAGACTTAATAGCACAACAACAATAACTTCAGTAGTAAAAGCCATTTGCATACCTATTAATATAACAGCAAGGCCAATTCCATGAATAACAGTTTCTTTATATCTTTCTGGTATTTTTGTAAAGAATAACCCTATTAAACTCCCTGCTATTATACATGCTCCATTTACCAATGTTCCAAATAAAACCATAGTGTCACTCCGTTTGCTAGTATTAAATCAGATTATATGAAGATGCTATTTCCTCTATTGCTTTAATAAATGCAACGACTTCTTCTTCCGTATTATATATACTCAGACTAGCTCTAACCACACCTTGTTCAGTTGTGTTTAATGTTTCATGTGTAAGCGGGCTGCAATGAAGCCCTGGTCGAACAGCGATTTTATAATGTGAATCAAGAATCATGGCTATCTCCTGTGAGGGTATATCAAGGATATTAAATGCCACAATAGGCATTTTGTGTGCATACTTGCTTGGTCCATAACAAGTAACCCCTTCAATCTTTTCTAAACCATTTAAAAGTGTTTCAGTTAAAATTGTTTCACGTGGAACATTTTCATTCTGCCTTTCTTCAAATGCTTTCAGAGCGGCATTTAAGCCAGCTATTCCAGGAGTATTTAATGTCCCGCTTTCGAGTTTATCAGGCATTTGATCAGGTTGATTAGGCTCTTCTGAGAAATTACCTGTCCCTCCCTGAAAAATTGGCTGAAGCTCGATATCTCCTTCAATTAGCAGCATACCTGTCCCCTGAGGTCCCATTAATCCTTTATGTCCAGGAAAAGCCATCATATCGATACCCATCTGTTTCATATGTAATCGCATGTGACCAGCAGTTTGTGATGCATCAACAAGTGTTAACACATCATATTTTGATGCTAATTTGGTTGTTTCTTCTAATGGTAAGAGTGATCCGGTAACATTTGATGCATGTGTCGTAACTATTAATCTTGTCTTAGAATTCATTGTCTTATTCATACGTTCTATAAATATTTCATCACTTTCATCCCAAGTTATATATGAGATATCGACACCATAGGTTTGCTTTAGGTTCTCTAAGGGCCTCCGTATTGAATTATGTTCAAATGTAGTGGCAATGATATGATCCCCGTCTTCCCAAGATAAACCCTTCAGCGCCTGGTTTAACGCAGCAGTTGCATTGGGAGAAAAAATTGCTTTTTTAGGATCACTGCACCCAAATATACGGGCTGCTCTTTCTCGAGTATCCTGAATTATACCGGATGCTTTCCTTGCCAATTCATGACCACCTCTCCCTGGATTTGCACCTATTTCGTTAAGCGCATAAACCATAGCCTCCCCTACCTCTACTGGTTTTGGAAAGGATGATGCAGCCTGATCGAAGTATATCATAACGGAAACACCTCATTTTTGAAATTTGCTTCTAAAAGATATTTAAATGTAAAAAAAGACTGACAGTTTAATGAAGCGTTTTTAAAAAGTCAGCCTTCCTATTTATTACTAATCCAATGTTCCCAATATACGTTCTAAATCATCATTAGAATAGAATTCTATTTCAATTTTGCCTTTACGCTTTCCCTGATTTATTGTTACAGCAGTACCTAAACGGTCACGCAAAATTGACTCTCTTTCCTGTAAAAATATATCTTTCTTTGGTTTTTCCTTTTTCTTTTTGCCGGGTTTCTCATTCATTTCAAGAATATATTGTTCCACTTGCCGTACATTCATCTTTTCTTTACGTATTTTATCAACGAAAGGCAATACCTTCTGCTTATCTTTAATACCTAATAAAGCCCGTCCATGCCCCATTGTTAGTTCACCGTTGTTTATATAAGCAACCACCTGATCGGGAAGTGAAAGCAATCGAACAATATTAGCTATATGGGATCTGCTTTTGCCCAAACGTCTTGAAAGATCATCCTGTGTAATTTCAAGTTCGTTCATCAGATTCTGATATGCGTGCGCTTCTTCAATTGGAGTTAAGTCCTCACGTTGAAGGTTTTCCAATAAAGCGACTTCCATCATCTTTCCGTCAGTCAGTTCTTTTACAACAGCAGGAATATTTTCAAGTCCTGCCTCTTTTGCAGCCCGGAGCCGTCTCTCTCCCACTACAACTTCATAGCCTTTAATACTTTTACGTAATATTAACGGCTGAATTATTCCATACTCGAGTATTGATTCCTTTAATTCTTCTATTGCGTCTGCGTGAAAAGTCTTCCTTGGTTGATAGGGATTTGGTCGGCATTCATTAATAGGAACTTCATGAATAACGTCATCATCCTTCTCTTCTATTTCAGGAAAAAAAGCATTTATTCCTTTACCTAACCCTCTCGCCATTACTCATCACTTCCTTCGCTAATTCAAGATATACTTCAGAACCTTTTGATTTTGGATCATACGTAATAATAGGTTCCCCATGACTTGGTGCTTCACCTAAGCGGACATTTCTAGGGATGACTGATTTGTATACTTTGTCCTGAAAGTATTTTTTTACTTCTTCAATAACTTGAATACCAAGGTTCGTTCTTGCATCAAGCATTGTTAATAAAACACCTTCGATCATTAATGATTTATTTAAATGCTTTTGTACCAGACGGATGGTGTTTAATAATTGACTTAGACCTTCCAATGCATAATATTCACATTGAACAGGTATTAATACGGTGTCTGAGGATGTAAGTGCATTAATAGTAAGCAATCCTAAAGAAGGTGGACAATCAATAATGATATAATCATACTCTTCTTTTAAGTCTTCCAACGATTTTTTTAATCGGATCTCACGAGAAATAGTAGGAACTAATTCTATCTCAGCTCCTGAAAGTTGAATGGTTGCAGGTATAATGTCCAAATTTTCGACTTTTGTAGGAACACATACTTTTTCCGCAGGCAGGTCCTCTACCAGGACGTTATAAATGCATTGGTTCATATCAGCTTTGTTAATGCCAACTCCACTTGTGGCATTACCCTGCGGATCGATGTCCACAATCAAAACTTTATTCTTCAAGTGTGCAAGACCTGCACTTAAGTTTACCGATGATGTTGTTTTTCCTACGCCACCTTTTTGATTTGCTATGGCTATAATTTTACCCATGCTGTCACCTACCTAAAATCTATACTTATTATTCTATCACTTTTTTCAACAAAAGACCTATTAATATAGTATATTGTTTAAAAAAATATTTAAAAATCTATTAATTACTTTAGAATACTTGTCATTATTAAAGGTATTCTTGTGAGAGCGTATTTCTAAGAGCCTTTTATACTTTGCCAGATGGAGATCACTCATACATTACGATACTAGTTATACTTTTTTAACTGCTAAAATAGAGTTAAAAACCACTCATCTTAGTTGTAAAAAGATGAATGGTTAATTATAAATTATAGTTTAAAAGCATCTCAAATATATGAAGAATCTATTATTTTTTTTTTGGTATTTTAATTGTAATCTGATAAAATTCATCAAGGTCTTCCTCATCTGTCTCCACATCAATTCCAGTATCTGAAACCATATTTAAAGACTGACGAATGGTATTCATTGCAATCCGAATATCCTTATTAACACCTTTAAGTTTAGCTTGTTTTTTAGCAGGTTTGTCTTTCGGCTGATTTAACTTGGCTATATATTCTTCTGTTTGTTTAACATTTAAGTCTTTTTCTAAAATTGCATGTAAAACTTTCGACTGTTCATCTGTGTCTCCCAGCTTTATCAAAGCTCTAGCATGACGTTCTGTAATATCCTTCTTTAATATTGCTTGCCTAACTTCCTCAGGAAGCTTTAGTAACCGCAATTTGTTGGCAATAGTTGATTGATTTTTACCTAATCGCTGTGCCAAGGCTTCTTGTGTCAAAGAGTGCATTTCTAATAGACTGGCATATGCACTTGCCTCTTCTATCACAGTTAGCTCTTCACGCTGTAAATTCTCTATCAGCGCAACTGAAGCTGTTTCAGCATCAGACATACCTCGAATAATAGTCGGTATGTTTTGCCACTCCAATAGTTGTACGGCACGCCACCTTCGCTCACCAGCTATAAGTTCATACTTTTCACCATCATCAATCTTGCGAACCACTATCGGCTGAATCATCCCATGTGTATGTATAGTTTGAGCTAATTCCTGAATCTTTTCTTCATCGAACACCGACCTGGGCTGAAATCTATTCGGTTCTATTTTCTGAACAGAAAGTTGGATTACTTCATCTGGATGGTACTTTTCTTCTTCTGACTCAGGATCAGATTTATCTCCCGTACCGAAAATTCGGTTAAAAGGGCTTACCATTACCAAACACCACCTTTAATTATACTATATAACAACTATTACTATCTTAAAAATAGCAGAATGTTTCACGTGGAACATTACTGAAAATTATAGAAAACTTGTACTTATCGCCAAGCTTTAATATAGATAAGCATTAGTTGCCCTTATGCCGTTAAGAAAGTATAAATACTTTCTTACTGCTAAAACTATCAACAAGAAAAAAGCGCAGTATAAACATTGCTGCGTTCGAACGGTTTATCTCTCAGTTTATAATCCTATTTTACCATATATATACTTGGAATAGTATCAAATAGCAAAATATAATTTCATCAATCAGTCAGCTATGTAAAGTTTAAACAATTGGTTTTTTACCTGGAACACCAGGCTTTCTCGGATATTTATTTGGAGTAATTCGTTTCTTGTCTATTAATATTATAGACCTTTCACTATTTTCATTTGGTAATGTGAATGTGTGTATAGTGTCAAGCTCTCCACCCAGTAATTTAATTACTGTACTTGAATCCATTACTTCCTGTTTACTTTGTGAACCTTTCATTGCAATAAATACACCATTCTTTTTTGCTAGTGGCAAGCATAACTCACTCAAAACTGTCATTCGCGCAACAGCTCTAGCTGTGACGATATCGAATGATTCTCTGAATTTCTTGTTTTTTCCAAAATTTTCTGCGCGATCATGGTAAAAAGCCACTTCACTTATCTCTAATTTTACAGCTAATTCGTTTAAAAAATTAATCCGCTTCTTTAATGAATCGACAATGGTAACTTGTAAATCAGGGAAACATATTTTGAGGGGGATGCTAGGGAATCCTGCCCCAGCACCCACATCACAAATATGCAGTTCTTTCGTAAAGTCATGATAAAAGGCTGCGGAAATAGAATCATAAAAATGTTTTAAATAAACATCTTCCTCATCCGTTAAAGCAGTCAAATTTATTTTCTCATTCCATTCCACTAACGTTTGAAAATAAATATCAAATTGCTCGATCTGTTTGTCTGAGAGTTCGATACCTTTCTGACGTAATGCTTCTACAAATTGTTTTGGATTCATGAAATAGAGCACCTCACACGTAATTAATTAGCAACTCGAGCAATTTTCCCCTGTTCAATATAAACAAGTAAAATGGAAACATCAGCTGGATTTACACCTGAAATTCGAGATGCCTGACCAACTGAAAGCGGACGTACTTCTTTCAGTTTTTCTTTGGCCTCAGATGCAATACCGTCAATATCATCATAATCAAGATTGTCTGGAACTTTCTTGTCTTCCATTTTAAGCATCCGTTCCACTTGTTCGTTTGACTTTTTAATATAACCTTCATATTTAATTTGTATTTCGACTTGTTCCAGAACATCGTTTGGAAGTGATTTATTTGGTTCGATTACTTTTTCGAGCATGTCATACGTAATTTCAGGGCGTTTTAATAAATCATAAGCTTTAACCGCTTCTTTTAACGGGGTTCCATTTGCTTCAGCCATCATTTGTTGTACATGCTCTGCTGGTTTAATGACAATTTTTGACAATCTTTTCTTTTCTTCTTCTACCAGCTGTTTCTTTTCAACAAATTTATTATAACGTTCTTCCGTTATTAGACCTAGTTTATAACCTGTTTCAGTCAGACGCAAATCAGCGTTATCATGACGCAGTAACAAACGGTATTCCGCACGTGATGTTAATAGACGATACGGTTCGTTTGTTCCTTTTGTTACAAGGTCATCGATTAATACGCCGATATATGCCTGGGAACGATCCAAAATTAATGGGTCTTTTCCAAGCACCTTAGCAGCAGCGTTAATTCCTGCCATTATTCCTTGTGCGCCTGCTTCTTCATAGCCGGAAGTCCCGTTTATTTGACCTGCAGTAAAAAGTCCCGGGATTTTTTTCAATTCCAGTGTTGGCCATAATTGCGTAGGAACAACTGCATCATACTCAATTGCATAGCCTGCACGCATAATTTCAGCATTTTCCAGACCTGGAACTGAACGAACCATATCATGCTGAATAGATTCTGGAAGTGACGTTGATAACCCTTGCACATAGACCTCTTCCGTATCTCTTCCTTCTGGCTCAAGGAAAATTTGGTGTCGCGGTTTATCATTAAATCGAACAATTTTATCTTCAATTGATGGACAATAACGCGGACCAGTACCACGTTTCATTCCAGAATACATTGCAGATAATGACAAATTATCATTAATCAGTTGATGGGTAACTTCATTCGTGTACGTTAACCAGCAAGGAATCTGATCCAGAATAAATTCAGTTGTTTCATATGAGAATGCTTGTGGTTTACTCTCACCAGGCTGGATTTCCGTTTTGGAATAGTCAATTGTATGGCTATTCACACGTGGTGGTGTACCAGTTTTAAATCGAGTGATTTCAATTCCTAGTTTTTCCAGATGTTCCGATAGTTTTACCGATACACGCTGGTTGTTTGGACCACTTTCATATTCAAGGTCACCCATTAGCACTTTACCACGCATAAACGTACCTGTTGTAACAATTACAGTCTCTGCATGATAAGCAGCTTTTGATTCGGTAATAACCCCTTTACATACACCGTTTTCCAGTATTAGTTCATTTACCATACCCTGTCTTAATGTCAGATTTTCTTCATTCTCAATGACATTTTTCATTTCTTTTATATATAAAGGTTTATCAGCTTGGGCACGTAATGCCTGTACTGCTGGACCTTTTCCAGTATTCAACATGCGCATTTGAATATGAGTTTTATCAATTACTTTTGCCATTGCCCCACCTAATGCATCTATCTCACGTACGACAATTCCTTTAGCAGGACCGCCTAATGATGGGTTACACGGCATAAAAGCAATCATATCCAAATTCAATGTCAGCATAAGTGTTTTCGCACCCATTTTGGATGCAGCAATACCTGCTTCTACACCTGCATGACCTGCGCCAACAACGATTACATCATAATGTCCTGCATCGTATACCATACTTTGTCATCCTTTCTTATTTAGAAGTTAAAAAAGTATAAATACTTTATTACTGCATAAGTGCAACTAGGGCTTATCTATAATAAGGCATGGCGATAAGCCCAGTTTTCTAATAATACTACTTTCCTAAACAAAATTGTGAAAATAACTGATCAATTAAGCTATCACTAGCAGTATCTCCAATTATTTCACCTAAAAACTCCCATGTTCGTGTTACATCGATTTGTACAATATCAAGCGGCATATTCATATCAAGACTTCCCATTGCATCTTCCAAAGCCTGTTTAGCCTGCTTTAATAATTGAATATGTCTTATATTTGAAACATACGTCAAATCACCTGCATCAATTTCCCCAGCAAAGAAAGTCTTAGCAATTGCGGATTCCATTTCATCAACACCCTCTTCTTTAATTAATGAGGTTGTAATGACTGGTTTACCTTCAGCTAGTTCGTTGACTTTATTCATATCAAGTTTTTGTTCCAAATCAGATTTATTAATAATCACAATATAATCTAATCCTTGAACAGCCTCAAAAAGCTTTTCGTCTTCAATTGTTAGTTCTTCATTATAATTTAAAACAAATAATATAAGATCTGACTCTTTTAACACTTTTCTTGACCGTTCAACACCAATTTTCTCAACAATATCTTCCGTTTCTCGAATACCAGCAGTATCTACAAGTCGAAGTGGGACGCCTCGAACATTAACGTATTCTTCAATCGTATCTCGTGTTGTCCCAGGTACTTCCGTTACAATAGCTTTATTTTCCTGAACAAGTGTATTCATTAATGAAGATTTACCAACATTTGGCCGTCCAACAATTGCTGTCCCTAACCCTTCACGCAAAATTTTCCCTTGCTTTGCAACCTGTAACAGTTCTTCAATTTCAGCATGAACTTCTTTTGACTTACTACGCATCATTTCGTTCGACATTTCTTCGACATCATCATACTCCGGGTAATCAATATTCACTTCTACATGGGCAACTGTTTCAAGTAAATCCTGTCGAAGGCGTCCAATCAATTCGGATAATCGTCCATCCATTTGCTTTAAAGCTACCGACATAGCTTTGTCCGTTTTAGATCGAATTAGATCCATTACAGCCTCAGCCTGTGACAAGTCGATTCGGCCATGCAAAAATGCACGTTTTGTAAATTCTCCAGGTTCAGCAATCCGAACTCCTTCTCCAAGTATTATCTCCAATACTCGGTTTACAGCAACCATTCCACCGTGACAATTGATTTCAACAATATCTTCACGTGTGAAAGTTTTCGGGGCACGCATTACCGAAACCATCACTTCCTCAGCAACATCATTTGTCACAGGATCAATTATTTTTCCATAATGAATGGTATGCGACTCAGCCTCAAGCAAATTTTTCCCGCTGAATAACTTAGCCGTAACAGGGATTGCCTTTGGACCACTTAACCGTACTATTGCAATTGCACCCTCACCAATCGGTGTCGAAATCGCAGTTATTGTATCTGTTTCCACTTCACTCACCTCCATCATTTACAAACATAATTTATTATATATATACATCTTTTTATTTTTATCGTCACTAACTTAATAGAATATCACATTTTCGACCAAAAATAAACTTATCCACAACTGAAAAAATCATACATAAAAAACCTTTTATCCACATGTGAATAAAAGGTTTTAATAAAATTATTAACAACTACAGATTTGGTTCTTCATAATAATAATCCACAGGCACTGGTGCTACATTTGATTTTTCTAGAGCTGGGGTGTCCTTACGAGCGGCCTGATAGATAGCTGAACCAACGATATCTGCTACATTCTTTAATTTTTCTTTACTAATGTGTTCTATTACATCATCTTCCGAATGGTACCATGGCTCCAGTGGTGTATGAATAAATAATGCAGCCGGAATTCCTAAATTGTGAAAGGCAACATGATCACTTCTGCCAAGTTCACTATATGGAACAAGTTCACTTACTCTAGATCCTGCAGCAGCGCCCAGATCTGTTACTGTATTTTTTTCTCCATTAGCAGTAAACATTACTAGATCCCCTGCATCGGCACTGCCAACCATATCCATTTGGAACATCGCTACTGTATTTTCAGCATCTTCAGCTGACATTGCCTCAGCATATTTTCTTGATCCCCAAAGACCATATTCTTCAGCCCCAAACGCGACAAATTTAATGGTCGAATCTGTTGGTGTCTTTGCGTACACTCTTGCTAATTCAAGTAGAGCGGCAGTGCCTGATGCATCATCATTTGCACCTTGCCCCCATGGTACTGAGTCATGGTGGGACCCTACAATAATTTCCTGTCCTGTGTCATGATTCTTCATTGGCTCTTTCGTGGCTTCTACATTATAGGAAGTAATTTCTTCTCCACCCGAAGGAAAGGTAAATTCCTGTACAGAAACATTTTCATAACCATAACTTTCAAATTGGTTAACAAGGTACTCAACCGTCTCTAATTCACCTTCAGTACCAGCACCTCGAGAGCCTATTTCTTCTGATAAATAAGCAACATGGTTATATATATTATCAACATTCACCCGCTTTACAATTTTATTATCGAAAGCTTGATTAGATTGGCCGCTTGATGCGTCTTCTGGGGCTGCATATACCGGTGTAGCTATCATTAGTAACATTGCCAGTATAAGAATGGAATTTTTCCGTGCTTCATAGAATCCACTCCTTTTTCGATTTAACTTTATCATTCGATCATCTTGGTGTGGATTCCTTTATTCAACAGAAAAACAGTAAAATAGTTTGAGTTGAAACAGGCTATAATTGGTTAATTCATCCTTTAGTACTAATTAGTAAACTTGATTTATCGGCAGGATTTAAATGGGAAAATTCTTGAAATAAAATTCGAATTTTCTATGTTGCTGATTAGATATATATTGCGACATAAATTAAAGGTACCAAGTTGTAGTATTTTAGTGTGGATCCCTGACCGCGCAGTTGGAATATACTCGCGCACCAAAGGCTCACCACGAGCCTCCGACGCATAGGACGTGCTAGTGCAGACGTTGCCACAGGACGTGGCGTACTTAGTCTGCCTTGCTCGCAAAGAACGCTCCCTGTGGGGTCTCTTAGGATCGCTGTCCCACAGGAGTCTCGCATATTCCAACTGCTGGTTTAGAAGGTCTAAGATCTTGTTTACATCATCACAATAAGCATTTATTTTTATTTAATAAGTGAGCAAAAACCAGCGGAGGAAATACATGGAGACTCCTGCGGGAAAAGCAACAGCTGAAGATCCCGCAGGAAGCGGTTTTTGCTTCCGAGGAGGAAGCTGAAGCGTTGCCCTAGGTGCGCAGAATGTATTTCCGAAGCGATGTCAAGCACTCAGCTGTTGTTTCGTAGTTTCTATCAACTACGTATTAGATCCAACCTTTCAAAATGAACATTCTTAACATCCTATCCTGTTATTAGTCGTCGTTAAAGTGAAAGTTCCAGTCATTAACAGTACATTAAAAAATCCCTAGGACATTACCTAGGGATTTTAGTAGCTTTTATGGTTTTATAACAATATGGCGATGCGGTTCGACACCATCTGAATAGGTAGAGATATCTTTATTCCCCTGCAACGCACTATGGATTAGTTTACGTTCAAACGCTGGCATTGGTTCAAGCGCAACTTTCTTGTTTAATCGTGTCGCTTTATCAGCCATTTTATACGCAAGAGATTCAAGTGTTTCTTTTCTGCGACCCCGATACCCCTCTGCATCAACCGTGACCGTATAATACGATTTACCATCCTTATTTAATACAAGATGTACTAAATACTGAATTGCATTTAGGGTTTGACCGCGTTTCCCTATCAATAATGCTATCTTTTCACCAGATAATTCAAACGTTACATGATTTTCTTTAACAGTAGTTGTAATTTCAGTCGAAACATTCATATTTTCGGTTACTTCCTGCAAAAACTTTTCAGCTTGTTCGATTTGGTTTTGAGCAATTGTAACTTTTACAAATGCCCGTTTTGAACCAAATACACCCAAAAGTCCTTTTTTACCTTCATCAATAACATCGACTTCAACGTGGTCCCTTGTTGTGTTTAACTGCTCTAATGCTGATTGGACCGCCTCTTCAACAGTTTGTCCGCTAGCAGTTATTTCTCTCACTTTTTGTCTCCTCCATTACTTGCGTCTTTCATCATTGGTTTACGGATGAATAACGTTTGTGCCACCATGAAGATATTACCAACTACCCAGTACAACGCTAACGCTGATGGGAAGAACATAGCAAACACGGTAATCATAATTGGCATCACATAAAGCATAACCATCATTTGTGGATTTTGTGACGCAGGACTACCTGCCATCATTAATTTTTGCTGTAAAAATGTAGCTCCACCGGCAACAATTGGTAAAATAAAGAATGGATCAGCTTCACCTAATTGGAACCATAGAAAAGTATGTGTCTGAATTGCTTCAGTACGCATAATAGCATGGTATATTGCAATCAATATCGGCATTTGCACAAAAATCGGCAAACAACCCGCAAGTGGGTTTACCCCGTGTTTCTGAAATAGAGCCATTGTTTCCTGTTGCAATTGCTGCTGTGTCTTTGCATCTTTTGAACTATATTTCTTTTGAATTTCTTTAAGTTCGGGCTGAATATCCTGCATTGCTTTCGAACTTTTTAATTGCTTCACGTTTAATGGTAATAGTACTAAACGAACAATTATGGTAACAATTACAATTGCTAACCCGTAGTTCCCATTAAACAACTCGGCAAAGTATGTAATTAACCAGGACATTGGAAATACAAACCATTCTGCCCAGAAGCCTTCTGTATTTTCATCAATCGGTTGGTTAACATCCATACAACCTGAAAGAATTGCCAGTAACCCGATCATGGTAACAAGCAATAAAAACTTTTTACGCAATTTGTTTCCTCCTAACTATTCAAACACCACAGACACTTGTCCAAGTAATGGTGCTAAACAACAAAACCCCTACATTAACTATTCTAGTTGATATTTTATCATTAAATGATTATAAGATTCTATATAAATTCATAATTGACTACTATTTTTTTATTAGACGTTCTCTCGACAATAAATGTATTAAACTCTTTTTTATTTCATGAAAGTTCATCTTTCTGGTTGGCTGACGCGCAATAATTACTATGTCATATGTAGGAAGTACATTTTTATCCAACTCATGAAACGCCTGCCTCAAACACCGTTTAATCCGATTTCGCATAACTGCATTTCCAATCTTTTTTCCAACTGAAATCCCAATACGGAAATGCTGCTGCTCTGACTTTTTTATATAATATATGACAAGCTGACGATTAGCAAAAGACTTTCCATGCTTAAATACATGTTGAAACTCATCATTATCTTTTATTCGAAATATCTTTTTCATGATTATCACCTTTATCAAACAAAAGCGCAAGCGCCTGTATAACTACTTAAAGACAGCACCCGCATATAGCAGGTGAGTAACAATGCTGTATAGGAGTGTCCTTTGTCAACTCTCTACCGTATTAAAGAATAAAGCTTTACGTTTAATAAGCAGCGGTCCTACTTATAAGAACCACTGCTCTATTTAAGCAGTTAAGAATGTATAAATACTTTCTTACTGCATAAGTGCAACTAAGGCTTATCTATATTAAAGCTTGGCGATAAGCCAAGTTTTCTAATAGTCCGCTAACTGCAAATCTGTTTTTCATACACCCTAATAACGATCCTAGGTGGAAAAAAGACCACTGAGATCTTTTTCAGTGGCCTATGCAGACAATACTTTTCTTCCTTTACGACGGCGACGAGCCAAAACATGACGTCCATTTTTCGAACTCATACGATTACGAAAGCCGTGTACTTTTTTACGTTTACGATTATTTGGTTGAAATGTTCTTTTCATTTATCTTGCACCTCCCTGAGGAATTAAAACTCCAAATTACAAATAACTTATCAAGTAGACAGTCTAAGTCATTATACTTAAAACATCGGACATATGTCAACTTCATGAGAGAATTTTTTATCCACATATCAATGTTAAACTTCTTTTTTCGTAAATTTATTATCCACAACAATTATCGACAAGATAACCACATAATATGTTAGTGTGGATAATTCCTGTCTACAAGTGCTGATTTTTGTGGATAACTGTCGAATAGCCGTTGCAACTTCTCTATTTTTTTGGTATTATATTTGTGTTTTAATATGTGTAAATCTATCTTCAGGTTTTTGCTTATCCACAATCTGTGGAAAAACTGTGGACATTTGTTCACACCTCTGTTCATCATCTTATCAACAAAAATGTGGATATCGTATATAACCTGACGAAACCGTTACTATTACTGTCTTTTACTATCCACAATTTAAAAAATTAATATGTTTTTATTCTTATTCTATACATAATGCCTTTCCGTCTTCCGTTGTTATTAATAATGAAGATTGAGAGAGGTTTTTTCTGTCAATTACAGTTATTGAAAGGGGTGAACCAGGTTGGAAAACATTGATGAATTATGGACAGCAACATTAGAAAAAATTGAAGAGAAGATCAGCAAACCTAGTTTTGACACTTGGTTAAAAAATACAAAAGCCGAAAAACTTGAAGAAGATACATTAATTGTGTCAGCACCAAATGAATTTGCACGGGACTGGTTAGAAGGCAGATACACGCAGCTTATTAATGATATTTTAGTAGACATAACTGGTGCAAACCTGTCTACGCAATTTATTATTCCAGAATCTCAAGAACAGGTAGATGAAATCGATGCTGCTCCTAAAAAAGTACCTGCAATGAAAAATAATGGTAGTTTTGATGCACCAAAAACAATGCTTAATTCAAAATATACATTTGATACATTCGTTATTGGGTCTGGTAACCGCTTTGCCCATGCAGCATCATTGGCAGTTGCGGAAGCTCCAGCTAAAGCATATAACCCATTATTTATTTATGGTGGAGTTGGACTTGGTAAAACACATTTAATGCATGCCATCGGTCATTATGTACAAGACCACAATCCTGAGGCGAAAGTAGTTTATTTATCATCTGAAAAATTTACAAATGAATTTATTAACGCCATTATGGACAATAAAGCTACCAGTTTCAGGAACAAATACCGAAATATTGATGTATTATTAATTGATGATATTCAATTCCTTGCTGGTAAAGAACAAACCCAGGAAGAGTTTTTCCACACATTTAATACATTACATGAAGAAAATAAGCAAATTATCATTTCGAGTGATCGTCCTCCAAAGGAAATACCAACACTGGAAGATCGATTACGCTCACGATTTGAATGGGGCTTAATTACAGACATTACCCCTCCAGATCTCGAAACGAGGATTGCTATTTTAAGTAAAAAAGCTAAAGCAGAAGGACTTGATATTCCAAGTGAGGTAATGCTTTACATTGCAAATCAAATTGATACAAATATTCGTGAACTGGAAGGAGCTTTAATTCGTGTTGTGGCTTATTCCTCTTTAGTAAACCAGGATATTGACGCATCACTTGCAGCTGATGCACTAAAGGATATTATTCCAAGCAATAAACCTCGTACTATTACAATCCACGGGATACAGGAAGCCGTAGGAGAAAAATACAATATTAAGCTGGAAGACTTTATGGCCAAAAAACGCACAAAATCCATTGCTTTCCCGAGACAAATTGCAATGTATCTTTCAAGGGAGCTGACTGATTTTTCATTACCGAAAATAGGAGAAGAGTTTGGCGGCCGTGATCATACAACTGTTATACACGCACATGAAAAAATAAGCAAAATGATGGAAAATGATACACTAATGCACAAAGATATTGAAGAGTTAAAAGAACAGTTGAAATCTTTTTAACCTATCAACATGTTAATAATGTGAATGTAGGATCATACTTATAAACATTCTGTCCACATGGGGATAACTTTATCTCAGTTGAATTTGAATCGGTTGTCCACATAATCACAAGCCCTATTACTGTTATTACTATATTTTTATAAATAAAAGAAATAATATATGTCCAAAAAGGAGAATAAATTCAATGAAATTTATTATTCAGCGTGAACAATTAATTAATGGTGTACAAGACGTAATGAAGGCAATCTCTTCCAGAACTGCAATTCCAATCCTGACGGGAATGAAAATTGAAGCGAAATCAAATGGAATAACATTAACAGGAAGTGATTCAGATATTTCTATTGAGTCGCATATTCCAGCAGAAGAGAATGGAATTGTTCATGTAGAACAAATTGAAGAAGGTAGTATCGTATTACAAGCACGTTATTTTCCCGATATTGTTCGTAAACTACCAGAAAAAACGGTTGAAATTGAAGCAGATTCTAATTTAAAAGTTACCATCCGATCAGGAAAAGCAGAGTTTAATCTAAATGGACAAGATGCAGAAGAATATCCACAACTACCAAAGTTACAAACAGATAATAGCTTTGAAATACCTACTGATTTATTTAAAAGTTTAATTAAACAGACTGTCTTTGCTGTTTCAACAATGGAAACGCGCCCTATCCTGACAGGTGTAAATATGAAACTGGAAAATGAAACTTTAATATTTACTGCAACAGACAGTCATCGATTAGCGTCACGTGAAATTCCTGTTAAAGAAAACAATGGAGATCTTCCAAGTATTGTTGTTCCAGGAAAAAGTTTAACTGAACTAAATAAAATATTAGATGATACGGAAGAAAACGTTGAAATAAGTGTTACCAACAATCAAATACTATTTCGTACAAAACACTTAAATTTCTTATCCAGATTATTGGATGGGAATTATCCAGAAACATCACGCTTGATTCCGGAGCAAAGTAAAACAGTATTACATGTAAAAACAAAAGAACTTATAAATACGATTGATCGTGCATCTCTTCTTGCAAAAGAGGAACGAAATAATGTTGTTAAATTAACAACAAAAGGTGATAATTTACTGGAGATCACCAGTAACTCACCTGAAGTTGGACGTGTTGCAGAAGAAATCGCTGTACAATCCATTGAAGGTGAGGAATTAAAAATCTCATTCAGCTCCAAATATATGCTTGATGCCTTAAAAGCTATTGAAAATGAAGAAGTTAAGGTTGAATTCACAGGGGCAATGCGGCCATTTATTATAAAACCAGCAAATAATGATCCGATATTACAATTAATCCTGCCTGTTCGAACGTATTAATCAACCAATATTACGTCTTAAAAAAGTCCTGAGACAACAGTGTTTGGGCCAAAGTAAAATCCGAACTATGATTCAAATTTCTTATAATGGAATTCGAATTAGTTCGGATTTATTTTTTTTACTAATTTAGATAAAAACTGCGACGTACTTTTTTAACAGGTATGAGTGCTATTATGCCGCTCCGGAAATACACTTCGCTTTCCGTGGGCGGCTGATGAGCCTCCTTGCTCCTACGTCGCTGCGTAGTCTCATCTAGGCCTCAGCTCCCACAGGAGTCTCCGTGTATTTCCTCCGCTGGGATTGTTTATCCTTAATTTTCTTATCCATAGGGAACACTTCAGCCACTCATCAAGAAAGCCTCTTCCAGTGGAGGCAGAATACGCAGACTCCTATGGGAACAGCACGTTCCGAAGACCCCGGAAGAAGCGTTCTTTGCTTCTGAGGAGGCTGAGGTCGTGCCCATGGAAAGCGAAGTATTCTGCCGGAACGAATAGAAGCACTCAGCCTTCATTAAAAATAGGGAACGCAGCAAAAAATATTTTAACTACGTCACATTCATATCAACTATGTATTTGATCAAATCATTGAAAATGAACGTTTCTTAACTCCCGTTCCTGTTATTATTTGTCTTTAATGTTATGTTCCTGACACTTTTTAAAGCCTTTTTAAGGCATTTAAGGGTCTTGCCTTCCCTAAACACCAAAACTTTAGTAAAATAGAAAGAAGGCACATTTGAAACGCTATTTACAATACTTTAAAAAGATTTGGTGATAAAAATGCACGAAAAAATTGAAATAAATACAGACTATATTACGCTGGGTCAGTTTATAAAATTGATAAACATTCTGGAATCAGGTGGTATGGTAAAGGCATTTTTACAGGACCAAGGTGCATTAGTTAATGGCGAATTGGATCATCGCAGGGGCAGAAAACTTTACCCTGATGATGTGGTAGAGATAGAAAGTATTGGCTCTTACATTGTTACTAAAGACTAATCGTGAGGAATTCCCATGCATATTGAACAGCTACAATTAAAAAATTACCGGAACTATGACCATTTGGAAATTTCATTTGATGATAAAATTAATGTTATTATCGGTGAAAATGCCCAGGGGAAAACAAATCTGATGGAGGCTATTTACGTTCTAGCATTTACAAAGTCACACCGAACCCCCAGGGAAAAAGAACTTATCCAATGGGAGCAGGAATATGCTAGAATAGAGGGTAGGGTTACAAAACGAAAACAGTCGTTTCCGCTTGAAATTATTCTATCGACAAAAGGGAAAAGGGCAAAGTTAAATCGAATTGAACAAAAAAAGTTAAGTGATTACATTGGTGCCTTGAATGTCGTCATGTTTGCACCAGAGGATTTAACGTTAGTAAAGGGACCACCGCAAATCAGAAGGCGTTTTATCGATATGGAGCTTGGACAGATTCAGCCTAGGTATATTTATCATTTAGGACAATACCAAAAAATCCTCAAACAGCGAAACCATTTACTAAAACAAATGCAACGCAGAGAAAAACAAGATCGAACCATGTTGCATGTTTTAACAGAACAACTAATTGAACATGCTGCCACCCTTTTAGAACGCAGATTTATCTTTTTGGAATTGCTTCGAAAATGGGCAACCCCAATCCATTATGGAATAAGTCGTGAGCTGGAACAGCTTGAGATCAGTTATACCTCGACAATCGAAGTATCAGAAGCGGCAAATAAGGAGAAAATAGATTCTATATATACAAATAAATTTCAAGAGATCGAAGAAAAAGAGATTGAGCGTGGGACAACTTTAATAGGACCACATCGAGACGATCTAGTGTTTCATGTAAATAATAAAGATGTTCAGACA
Organism: Virgibacillus sp. JSM 102003; assembly: GCF_041949995.1. Classification (NCBI taxonomy): domain Bacteria; kingdom Bacillati; phylum Bacillota; class Bacilli; order Caryophanales; family Bacillaceae; genus Virgibacillus; species Virgibacillus sp. JSM 102003. The sequence goes on along the minus strand of NZ_JBHFQH010000010.1, from coordinate 88,986 downwards.
TTTGGTTCACAGGGACAGCAAAGAACAACAGCATTGTCTGTAAAACTTGCTGAGATAGAATTAATTTATAATGAGGTTGGTGAATACCCCATTTTGCTGCTTGATGATGTGTTAAGTGAACTTGATGATCACAGACAATCCCATTTATTAAATACAATTCAAGGGAAGGTTCAAACCTTTGTATCCACCACTAGTGTAGATGGTATAAATCACGAAACATTAAGAGAAGCTGAGTTGTTTCACGTAAATAATGGGACTGTAGATACATAATCGTGGAGGGATACAATGTTTATACATATTGGAAATGACAATGTTATCCAATCAAAGGACGTTATTTCGATAATTGATCGGAATGTCATATCATCATCGATCATTATGGAAGAGATGATGAATAATGTGAAAAGTGAAGAAAGAGTTTTTGGTCCAACTGATGAAGCAAAGTCAGTTGTCATTACAAATGAGCAAGTTTATTTTAGTACATTATCGGTTTCAACTTTAAAAAAACGAGCCAGTATGATCTCGACAATTAGTAAATTAGATGATTTTTCAGACGAGCTTGATTAAAGACCATGAATCTATAAATCGAAATGTTTAACCTCTAAAGAAACGTAGGTGAAAAAATGTCAGACGAAAAAATGAGAAACGAAGAAGCATATGGTGCAGATCAGATACAGGTACTTGAAGGATTAGAAGCAGTACGAAAAAGACCTGGCATGTATATTGGATCAACAAGTGAAAGAGGACTTCATCACCTTGTTTGGGAAATCGTAGATAACAGTATTGATGAAGCATTAGCAGGCCATTGTGACCATATTCAGGTGATAATTGAGAAGGATAATAGTATCACGGTAAAAGATAATGGACGTGGAATCCCAGTTGATATTCAGAAAAAAACCGGGAAACCAGCTCTTGAAGTTATTATGACTGTACTTCATGCCGGTGGTAAATTCGGTGGTGGCGGTTATAAGGTTTCAGGCGGTTTGCATGGTGTTGGTGCCTCTGTTGTTAATGCTCTCTCAAGTAACTTGGAAGTCTATGTTCATCGTGATGAAAAAGTTTATTTTTTAGGTTTCGAAAAAGGAGTACCACAGGGTGATATTACAGTGGTTGGCAAAACAGATATTACGGGTACAGTCACTCATTTTAAGCCAGACCCTGAGATATTTACGGAAACAATAACATATGAATTTGAAAAACTAGAACAACGTATACGTGAACTTGCCTTTCTGAATAAAGGGTTATCAATCACAATTGAAGATAAGCGAACAGATGAAGAGCCTGTTAATTATTTTTACGAGGGTGGTATCAGATCATACGTAGAATACATTAACCGGACGCGTGAAGTATTACATGAACCATTTTATGCTGAAAGTGAAGAACAAGGTATAGCAGTAGAGGTTGCCATTCAATATAATGATGGATTTGCAAGTAATATTTATTCCTATGCAAACAATATCCACACAATAGAGGGTGGAACTCACGAGTCAGGGTTTAAAACGGGATTAACTCGTGTAATCAATGATTATGCACGTAAGAACAATATGTTTAAAGAAAATGACCCGAATCTGACAGGTGATGATGTACGTGAAGGATTGACAGCAATCATTTCGATTAAGCACCCTGATCCGCAGTTTGAAGGGCAAACCAAAACAAAGCTGGGAAATAGTTTAGTTAGAACTGTTACGGACTCAGCATTTAGTGAAACATTTTCTAAATTCCTGTTTGAAAATCCTGATGTTGCCAAAATAGTGGTGGAAAAAGGATTAATGGCATCACGTGCCAGAATGGCAGCAAAAAAGGCGCGTGAACTAACACGACGTAAAAGTGCTCTTGAAATCTCAAATCTCCCTGGTAAACTCGCTGATTGTTCTTCAAGAGATGCCAATATTAGTGAGTTATATATTGTTGAGGGTGACTCTGCCGGTGGTTCAGCAAAACAGGGACGTGACCGTCATTTCCAAGCTATTCTGCCATTACGTGGTAAAATCCTAAACGTTGAAAAAGCGCGCTTGGACAAAATTCTCTCCAATAACGAAGTTCGTTCCATGATCACTGCACTTGGCAGCGGAATTGCGGAGGACTTTGATATAACAAAAGCACGTTACCATAAAATTGTTATTATGACAGATGCTGATGTTGATGGTGCTCACATTCGTACCTTACTATTAACATTTTTCTATCGTTATATGCGGCCATTAATTGAACATGGCTATATTTATATTGCTCAGCCACCTCTGTATAAAGTTCAACAAGGTAAGGCAGCACACTATGCGTATAACGATAAGGAATTAGATCGGATTATGGCAGAAATCCCTAAATCTCCTAAACCAGGACTGCAGCGTTACAAAGGTCTTGGTGAGATGAATGCAACACAGCTATGGGAAACAACAATGGATCCGGATACACGGACATTGCTTCAAGTCGATTTAACGGATGCAATAGATGCTGACCAGATTTTCGATATGCTAATGGGTGATAAAGTAGAACCACGCAGAAACTTTATCGAGGAAAATGCCCAATATGTTCAGAATTTGGATGTTTAAGTAAAGCTGTTGTAAATGCTGCTTTTTGTTAGCAGATAAGAAAGTATAACTCCTTTCTTACTGCATAAGTGCAACGCAGTATTAAGATTTTTGTGTCAAAAACAACAATCACTTTACCAAATAGCTTTAAGAAAAAGCATAACTACAAGACACCTCGCCATTAATGGTTGGTGGGGTATGTCCAGTTTACTAATGAGATAAGAAAATTTGATGATATCTGTTTAGTGCAAGTCGTAATTAAGGCGTCAGCACTTTGTTTGCAGTTAAGAAAGTATAAATCCTTTCTTACTGCATAAGTGCAACTAAGGCTTATCTATATTAAGGCTTGCACTCCAGAGTATAAGGGGTTCTAAGAAAGCAACATACACTTTCATAAGAATCCCTTTAACGACAAGCCAAGTTTTCTAAAGATTTGGAGGTAATTTAATGGTGGACCAACAACGTCCAAACGTTCAAGAAATTAATATTGGTCAGGAGATGCGTACGTCGTTTCTTGATTATGCAATGAGTGTCATCGTATCACGTGCACTGCCAGATGTACGTGATGGAATGAAGCCTGTTCACCGTAGAATATTGTATGCAATGAACGATCTTGGTATGCACGCTGATAAAGCTTATAAAAAATCGGCACGTATTGTTGGTGAAGTAATTGGTAAGTATCACCCACATGGTGATTCTGCTGTTTATGAAGCAATGGTTCGTATGGCTCAGGATTTCAGTTATCGGAACATGCTAGTGGATGGACATGGTAACTTTGGTTCTGTAGATGGCGATTCAGCAGCAGCAATGCGTTATACAGAAGCAAGAATGTCGAAAATATCGATGGAACTTTTACGCGATATTAATAAAGACACAATTGATTATGCGGATAACTATGATGGAACAGAACGTGAACCGGTTGTATTTCCAGCACGTTTTCCTAATTTGCTTGTTAACGGGACTTCAGGTATCGCGGTTGGGATGGCAACTAATATTCCACCACATAATCTTGGTGAAACGATTGACGCTGTTTTAGCTGTCAGTGAAGACCCGGAGATTACAATAGATGAATTAATGGAAAATCATATTTATGGCCCAGACTTCCCTACTGCCGGAGAAATCCTTGGACGTAGTGGAATTCGTAAAGCATTTGAAACAGGAAAAGGTTCTGTCATAATTCGTGCCAAAGTACATATCGAAGAACAATCAAATGGTAAGCCTAAAATTATCGCTACTGAACTACCTTATCAGGTAAATAAAGCGAAACTAATTGAGAAGATTGCCGAACTTGTTCGAGATAAGCGAATTGATGGTATAACCGATTTACGTGATGAATCAGACCGTAATGGCCTTCGTGTAGTTATGGAGTTACGTCGTGATGTAAATGCAAATGTTGTTTTAAATAACTTATATAAATACACGGCATTGCAGACTACCTTTGGTATAAATACGCTTGCACTTGTTGACGGCCAGCCAAAAGTGTTAAACATTAAACAATGTCTGGAACACTATTTAGAGCACCAAAAGGTAATTATTAAGCGTCGTACTGCCTTTGAATTACGTAAGGCTGAAGCACGTGCGCATATTCTGGAAGGCCTTCGTATTGCGTTGGATCATCTGGATGAAGTTATTTCACTAATTCGTAATTCTAAAACTGCGGATATCGCCCGTGAGGAATTAATCGAGCGATTCGGACTTACCGAAAAACAATCGCAGGCTATCCTGGATATGCGTCTGCAGCGCTTGACTGGGCTGGAACGTGAAAAAATAGAAAATGAATATAGTGAGCTTATTCAGCTTATTAATGAATTAAAGGCTATTCTCGCAGATGAAGAGAAAGTATTAGAAATAATCAGGGAAGAACTTAGAGAAATTAAAGAGAAATACAATGACCAGCGCCGTACTGAGATTGTTATTGGCGGAGCCGACTTTTTTGAAGACGAAGATTTAATTCCAGAAGAAAATATTGTTATAACACTCACACATCAGGGTTATATCAAACGTCTTCCTGCATCTACTTATCGTACACAAAAGCGTGGTGGTCGAGGGATTCAGGGAATGGGAACTAATGAAGATGACTTTGTTGAACATTTGGTATCTACTTCCACACATGATACGGTGCTGTTCTTTACAAATAAAGGAAAAGTTTACCGATCTAAAGGATATGAAGTTCCTGAATTTAATCGCACCGCAAAAGGTATTCCGATTATTAACCTGCTGCAAATTGAGAAGGATGAATGGATTAACGCTGTTATTTCGGTAAATGAATTCAGCAGTGACTGGTACCTGTTCTTTACGACAAGGCATGGTATTTCAAAACGTACACAGTTATCAAATTTTGCTAATATCCGAAAAGGTGGACTAATTGCTGTAGGACTCCGGGAAGAAGATGAATTAATCTCCGTACGCTTAACTGACGGTACAAAAGATATTATGATTGGTACCAAAAATGGTTATCTGATTCGTTTTCCTGAGGACCAAGTACGTTCAATGGGAAGAACGGCAGCAGGGGTTCGTGGTATTTCCTTGCGTGGTGATGATGAAGTTATTTCCATGGAGATTCTCGATGAGGGCGTACAAATAATGCATGTGACAAATAAAGGTGTCGGGAAGCGTACACCTGAAGAGCAGTATCGAACCACTAAGCGTGGTGGTAAAGGTATATTCACATGTAAACTTGATGACACGAATCATGTTGTTGCAGTAAAAGCTGTAACAGGTGAAGAAGATATTATGCTTATAACAGTAGCAGGTGTTTTGATTCGTATTCCTGTTGAAAGTATTTCACAAACAGGCCGTAATACACGAGGCGTTCGGCTGATTCGCTTGCAGGATGAAGAAGAAGTTGCTACCGTTGCTAAAATTGAACGTGAAGAAGAGGAAGAAGAAAGTGAATCACTAGAGGAAAGTACAGATGAAACTACTGAAGATACAAATGATCAGGAAGATTAACAACAGGATGATGATGTAATTTGGCAAGGTGACTCTACAAGGAAAATAGTCAATTCATTTTCTGGAGTCACCTTTTTGTATTACATAAAAGGGGGGAAATTAATGCGTGTTGAACCATCACAACTAGTTCCAGGCTGTGTGTTGTTAAAAAATGTTACAGGTAAGTCTAACAAACCGATTATTCCACAGCACACTGTTTTAACCGAGGAGCATATTACCCTGCTTGAAAAGTTTCTGGTTGAAACGGTCGATGTATCTGCAAAGCTTGAAGATGGACAAGTGTTTAAACCTAAATTTGTACACAAAGAAGAAATAAAGAAAAAAGAACAATCCAATAAGAAACAATACGCAGAATTATTCGAAGATCATTACAGGAATGCTGTAAGTAACTATAAAAAGCTATTTAATAAATGGCAAAATAACTTAGCTGTTGATATGCCGGAAGTTCGTAATATACTAATTCCGCTGTTTGAACGAATGGATGATATTAGCACGGCAGTATACACGTTACATCACTATGCTGACAAAAAGGATTATATTTTTCATCACAGTATAGCGGTTGGTATTCTCTCGGCATATCTGGCGAGGAAGATGGGGTTTGAAAAAGGAGAATGGCTGCAAATTGGGTTAGCTGGATCTTTAAGTGACAGTGGGATGGCCCGACTTGATAGTACCATTGTTACTAAAACCGGATCCTTAACCTTTTCTGACTACCAGGAAATAAAGAAACATCCAACCTATTCATATCGTTATATTGAAAAAATCCCAACTATTACGAAAGAAGTTAAGTTAGCAGTGCTACAGCACCATGAACGAATGGACGGGTCAGGTTATCCAATTGGTTTATCAAAAGAAAATATTCATATTTATGCACGGATTATTGCAGTTTGTGACATATACCATGCAATGACTTGTGAGCGCTTATACAAAGAGAAGCAGTCGCCTTTCAACGTTATTGAAAAATTGCAGCGTGATCAATTCACAAAACTCGACCATCAAGTAGTGCAATCATTTATTAATAGCTTAGCCAATTTTTCAATCGGAACAAGGGTTAGACTGTCAACGAATCAATTAGGTGAAATAGTTTTTGTTGAAGAAAGGTATCCCACCAGGCCAATGGTACGAGTGGAGGAATCAAACGAAATTGTTACATTAAAAAATGAATCCTCACTATTTATTAGTGAAATCATTGGGAACTAGTTGTTAAGGCTAGTTCTCTCCAGTAATTTTTCTCCTAGTAATAATGGTATTTTATCAGCTGTATTTTGTAAAAAGTATGTAATAAATGGAAAGTCTATTTCGGATTTGGCAGACAGGAGATCTCCCCACCATTCTGGTTCATATCGACACAGCATGCTTAAATTGTATAAAAGTAAATAATGAACCATCACTTCTGAATTTAGTAAGTAATTTCTCCGGTGAAGCGGAAAATATATTAAATTATTACTTATATGTGTAAAAAATGGACCGTTGGGTTTGTGTAACGGTACTGAAAGTTTTATGCAGAAGGAATTTTTATTTATTTCCGTTTGTTCCATTACAGGTAAATGAGCACTTATTCGTTGGATGAATGATTTCGCTGTTAAATGATAGTTATCCAATATTTCGTTGGGAAAATATAGTTCTGACCTTCCAACTTCTCCAACAGTAATCATTTTTTTTTGACTTTGAAACGTAAACATAGAAGATACTTCAGGGATTAATCCTAATAGGTCTTCCATTTTAAACTTTTCAAAAGGTGTTTGACTTACAGAAAACAAATGTTTCGAGAAATAAGGAAATAATCCATTCTGTTGCGTTTTTACCTCATCTTCCATAAATGAATAGTCTTTTTTCTTACGTTTTCGACTTGAAACACCATGTGCAAGGATTGTTGTTGATTCCGGATAATGCGGACGGATTGTTAATAAATTCGCTTTGAGCAAGTGGACCATACCATAAAAGAACATAATAGGCTGGAACAGTATATCGAGATTTTTTCCATTTTCATAAAACTGAATTCCATGATCCAGATAATACATGAACGAATTGCAGTTTTCGTAGCTCTTTGCTGATGCTTCGACTCCATCCAGGTTTTGATAACAATCATATAAAAATTGTTGTGCTGTTTGCTGCGATTGGAGGTAGGTATAAAGTACATTAATATCTATTTCTTTCATAAATATATTCCCTCCTAAATTTTAAAAAATTTAGAATCTACTTTCTATTTGAATCAGCCAATTCTCTTGTTGAAAAAGCGCGAGAGTTGACGTATTGTAAATAACAATAGAATTGCTAGTATAGTTTGACCAATAGAATAGAATTTAGTCACTTTATCAGGATGTTCACTAATTTGGATAGGAGGAGAAATTATGCGTGAAGACAAGTTCGCCAAAGAAGGATTAACGTTTGATGATGTTCTATTACTACCAGCTAAATCAGAGGTTTTGCCAAAAGATGTTGATGTCAGTACAGCATTATCCAATAAGATAAAACTTAAGTCACCATTCATGAGTGCTGGCATGGATACCGTCACCGAATCAGGAATGGCTATTGCAATGGCACGTCAAGGAGGACTTGGTGTTATTCATAAAAACATGTCAATTGAAGATCAAGCAGAACAAGTGGATCGCGTAAAACGTTCTGAAAGTGGTGTTATTACTAACCCATTTTCTCTGACACCAGAGCATCAGGTATATGATGCTGAACATCTGATGGGCAAGTTCCGTATATCGGGGGTTCCAATTGTAAATAACATAGACGAACAGATATTGGTAGGTATCTTAACAAATCGAGATTTACGATTCATCCAGGATTACTCCATCTCTATCAAAGAAGTTATGACAAGTGAAAACCTGGTAACCGCACCTGTTGGGACAACATTGAATGAAGCAGAGAAACTTCTTCAAAAACATAAGATTGAAAAGCTTCCTCTTGTTGACGAAACAGATATGCTAAAAGGGTTAATTACCATTAAAGATATTGAAAAAGTGATTGAATTTCCAAATTCAGCAAAAGATGAACAAGGCAGGTTACTTGTAGGTGCAGCTGTGGGTGTTACAGGGGATTCATTAAAACGTATTGAAAAACTTGTAGATGCTGGTGTTGATGTAATTGTTATTGATACAGCACATGGCCATTCAGCTGGTGTTTTAGAGCAAGTTCGCCTTGTACGGGAAACATACCCTGACTTGGATATCATTGCTGGAAATGTTGCGACAGCAAGTGCAACAGTTGAATTAATAGAAGCAGGTGCAACCATTGTTAAAGTTGGTATAGGTCCGGGATCAATATGCACAACTAGGGTAGTTGCTGGTGTAGGTGTACCGCAAATTACAGCCGTACATGATTGTGCAGCAGCAGCCGATAAATACGGTGTTTCCGTTATTGCTGATGGCGGAATTAAGTATTCTGGTGATATCGTAAAAGCACTGGCATCTGGTGCAAGTGCAGTTATGCTTGGCAGTTTGTTTGCTGGTGTACTGGAAAGTCCTGGTGAAACTGAAATCTTCCAAGGAAGACAATATAAAGTTTATCGTGGAATGGGATCAGTAAGTGCAATGAAAGCAGGCTCGAAGGATCGCTATTTCCAGGGTGCAGAAGAAGATACTAAAAAGCTTGTACCGGAAGGCATTGAAGGGAGAATTGCCTATAAAGGGCCACTTGCCGATACGATTCACCAGTTAGCTGGAGGATTACGTGCGGGGATGGGGTATTGTGGAACGGATTCGATTGAATCATTACGTAATGATTCTCGCTTTATCCGGATAACCAATGCAGGCTTGAGAGAGAGCCATCCACATGATGTACAAATTACAAGAGAAGCACCAAATTACTCTGTTTAATTAGTTAAATTAGTAAGTATTTCCTATTCAAGCAAAGAAATAGATAGGGACTATTCTCTGTCTATTTTTTTGGCCATATTTATGGTAAAATATCAAAGGTAAATTCAATTTTTCATAGAACGAATCAATTTCATATTTTAAAAATAAAGCAGTATTTGTAAATGTGCTAGACTCGTTGAATTCAAGAGTGGTAAAACCTTATTTCGTAAGATTTTTTGGACTTAATAGAAGTAAGTAATTATGAAATTGACTCGAAAGTTAAATATATATCATTTTCAGGTGGAGGTAGAAAATAAAGTGAAACATAAATTAACAAAAGGTTTGTCATTTTTACTAATTGCTATCGTAATGATGACAACAATAATCGGACAACCGCTTTCTGCAAAAGCAGCAGGGCCTAAAGTAGAAGCGGAATCAGCTATTTTAGTTGATGCAGAAACTGGGAAGATATTATTCTCAAAAAACCCTGACATCGCATTACCTCCAGCAAGTATGACTAAAATGATGACAGAATATCTTGTTTGGGAAGCCATCGAGAAAGGAAAAATCAGCTGGGATACGACAACACAGATTAGTGACTATGCTTATAAAATATCTGCAAATACTTCTTTTTCTGGTGTAGGATTAACTCAAAGCAAGGATTATACAGTTAAACAATTGTATGAAGCAATGGCAATCAACTCAGATAATGCTACATCAATCGCACTTGCTGAACTAATTGCCGGTTCCGAAGGTGAATTTGTCAAAATGATGAATGCTAAAGCAAAAGAAATGGGACTTCCTGATTATAAATTCGTTAATTCCACAGGTCTTGCTAACTCAGATTTAGGTGAAAACTATCCAGAGGGAACTGATCCTAATGCGAGTAACAGGTTATCAGCTAGGAGCACAGCATTGCTTGCCTATAACTTAGTAAATGATTACCCTAAGGCACTGACAATTTCAAGTGTCCCTTCAGCAGAATTTGATGGGCAAACGATACGAAACTGGAATTGGATGCTGCCTCATGACCCAGAAACAGCAAGCTCCTTACAACAGTTCTATTATAAAGGTATTGATGGTTTAAAAACCGGGCATACAGATCTAGCTGGTTATTGTTTTGCAGGGACTGCTGAGCGAAATGGACAACGGTTTATTTCTGTAGTAATGAAAACAGAAAGTGTAGAAGCACGTTTCCAGCAAACAGCAAAATTAATGGATTATGGATTTAACAATTTTGATCAAAAGGAGTTATTTGCTAAAGGATATCAATTAGAAGATAAATCAACACTTCCTATTGCAAAAGGAAAAGAAGATACCGTACAGATTGCAACAAATAATTCGTTTGTTGTACCGGTTAAAGGTGAACAGGCTAAAAAATACAACCTCAAATATCATTTGGATAAAGATAAGCTCAATAAAGATGGTGAGCTGACAGCACCAATTAAAAAAGGCGAAAAAGTAGGTACTGCTGAACTTGTTTTTAATGGTGAAACAGACTACGGCTATATTTCGACAGGAAACGATAAGACTACGGTAGATCTTGTGGCACAGGACTCTGTTGAAAAAGATAATTGGTTTATGCTAACAATTGGTGCAATTGGTGACTTCTTTACAGGCTTGTTCAGTACAGTTGTCGATACTGTTAAAGGTTGGTTCTAAGACGAATAAGTAGTAAAATAGTCTTAATAGAGAGATTTGCAAAATAGGAGGAATAACTATGACGAATACAGGTACAGAACGTGTTAAACGTGGTATGGCAGAAATGCAAAAAGGTGGCGTCATCATGGACGTCGTTAATGCAGAACAAGCAAAAATTGCAGAAGAAGCTGGCGCAGTTGCTGTAATGGCGCTTGAACGTGTTCCTTCTGACATCCGTGCAGCCGGTGGCGTAGCTCGTATGGCAAGTCCTGAAATTACGGAAGAAGTAATGAATGCTGTCTCAATCCCAGTCATGGCAAAAGGACGAATTGGACATATTGTTGAAGCTCGTGTGCTTGAAGCGATGGGCGTTGACTATATTGATGAGAGTGAAGTATTAACACCAGCAGATGAAGAATTTCATCTAAAGAAATCGGATTACACTGTACCATTTGTTTGTGGATGCCGTAATTTAGGTGAAGCTGCACGTCGAATTGGTGAGGGTGCTTCAATGCTTCGTACAAAAGGTGAGCCTGGTACAGGGAACATTGTAGAAGCAGTTCGCCACATGCGTCAGGTACAGTCTGAAATCAGAATGCTAACGTCAATGTCAGAAGATGAAGTAATGACTTTTGCAAAAGAAATTGGTGCACCATATAACTTATTATTAGAAATTAAAGAAGAAGGACGTTTACCGGTTGTTAACTTTGCGGCAGGCGGCATTGCTACACCAGCCGATGCAGCGTTAATGATGCAATTAGGCGCAGATGGTGTATTTGTTGGATCAGGTATTTTCAAATCAAACAACCCTCAAAAATTTGCAAAAGCAATTGTTGAAGCAACAACACATTACACAGACTATAAGCTGATTGGCGAGCTTTCCAAGGGTCTTGGTACCGCAATGAAAGGTATTGAAATGAGCACATTGGAAGCACAAGATCGTATGCAAGATCGCAGTGAATAGAAAGAAGGAATACACATGAATACAATAGGTGTGCTTGCATTACAGGGTGCTGTTCGTGAACATATTCGTTCAATCGAGGCAACAGGTGCAAAAGCAATTGAAATTAAACGTATAGAACAGCTTAAGGCTATTGATGGTTTAATCCTCCCTGGAGGAGAAAGTACCACAATGCGCCGGCTGATTAACAGCTATGACTTTTTCGATGCTATTCAAGCATTTGGTAAACAAGGCAAGCCAGTATTTGGAACATGTGCGGGGCTTATTCTAATGGCAAATGAAATTGAAGGTCAGGATGACGCTCATTTAGGGTTAATGAATATGAAGGTAGCACGCAATGCATTTGGCCGACAAGTGGCAAGCTTTGAAGCAGATTTAAAAGTTGCACATGTAGGCGATGATTTTAATGCAGTATTCATTCGTGCACCATATATTTTAAAAGCAGGACCTGAAGTAGAAGTTCTTGCTACCTATCAGGAACGAGCTGTGGCAGCTAAACAGGGACAATATTTATGTACAGCATTTCATCCTGAATTAACGGATGATAATCGTTTCATTGAATATTTTGCCCGAATGGTGGAACAATCTAAGAAAACACTTGCATCTTAGTCTGAAGTTGGCTATGATATATCATAATATGTAATCAGTAATGAGAGGAATTAGTAACAGAAGTTCTTTTTCAGAGAGTCGGTGGCAGGTGAGAACCGATATGAGGCATTCTGTGAATCCATCCTCGAACTGGTTTGCTGAATTTTTAAGTAGGTAAACCCGGTTAAAAACCGTTATTTTATTTGAGCCGGAAGAGATTCTATCTCTTCAACAAGGGTGGCATCGCGGGAATAATACTCTCGTCCCTATTATATTAGGGACGGGAGTTTTTTATTTAGGCAGTGTTCTTAAAGAATGGCCTTATCCAAGCAAAGAACCTTAGACGAGTTGATATAGACTGCGAAGTAATGAAAAAATTTTTAGCCTTATCTTTAGTTCTAATTTCTAATGATTGTTGAGTGCTTAGATTCGTTCCGGCAGAATACTTCGCTTTCCATGGGCACGACCTCAGCCTCCTTGCCCCGGCAAGGGGTATGCCGACGTTGTCCGCAAAGGACGGTTTTAGTCGGCCGTCATTTAGTTGCTTCTTCCGGGGTCTTCGGAACGTGCTGTTCCCATAGGAGTCTACGTATTCTGCCTCCACTGATAGAGGGTTCTTGATTAGAGGCTGAAGTATTCCCTGTGGATAAGAAGCAATGTCACAGTAGGAATTGACTAATTTACAACATAAAGTGAGCAAAATCCAGCGGAGGAAATACACGTAGACTCCTGTGGGAGCTGAGGCCTAGATGAGACTACGCAGCGACGTAGGAGCAAGAAGGCTCATCAGCCGCCCTAGGTGCGCGAAGTGTATTTCCGAAGCGGTGTCATAGCACTCAACAATTATTCCATTTAAGTTCGTATTTTATATCAATAGCAACAAACTGTTAAGAAACAGCCTTTATTCTCAAAAAAACAGGCTGGTATTAGACAATAATTATAACAAGGAGGATTTAACATGCTTGATATGAAATTTTTGCGTAATAATTTTCAGGAAGTGAAAGAAAAGTTGGCTCATCGTGGTGAGAATTTGTCAGAACTGGATAAGTTTGGTGAGCTAGATGAAAGACGCAGGAAGCTGATTGCTGAAACTGAGACGATGAAAGCTAAGCGTAATGAAGCGTCTAAACAGATATCTGTCTTGAAAAAGGAGAAGAAGGATGCAGAACCTGCGATTAAAGAAATGCGTGAGGTTGGCGAACAAATTTCAACGCTTGATAATGAATTAAAAGAAATAGAGGAAAAGCTAAATTATATGATGTTATCTATTCCAAACATTCCACATGAGAGTGTTCCAATTGGTGAAGATGAAGAGGATAATGTGGAAGCACGGAAATGGGGAGACATGCCAACATTTGATTTTGAAGCGAAAGCCCATTGGGATATAGCAACTGACATGGATATTCTTGATTTTGAACGTGCTGCAAAGGTAACAGGAAGCCGCTTTGTATTTTATAGAGGGCTTGGTGCAAGACTTGAGCGTGCACTGTTAAACTTCATGATGGATTTGCATGCTGATGAACATGGCTATGAGGAAATGCTCCCACCATACATGGTTAACCGGACAAGTATGACTGGAACAGGCCAGCTTCCAAAGTTTGAAGAAGATGCGTTTAAAATTGCTGATTGGGACTACTTTCTTGTGCCGACAGCAGAAGTACCTGTAACAAATTATTATCGTGATGATATTTTAAAAAATGAGGATTTGCCTAAAAAATATGTAGCTTTTAGTGCATGTTTCCGTTCTGAGGCTGGATCTGCGGGAAGAGATACACGTGGTTTAATTCGTCAGCATCAGTTCAATAAAGTTGAGCTTGTTCATTTTGCTAAACCAGAAGATTCTTATGAGACATTAGAGACGTTAACAGGAAATGCGGAGAAAGTGCTTCAGCTGTTAAATCTGCCATACCGAGTTATGAGCATGTGTACAGGTGATTTAGGTTTTACCGCTGCCAAGAAATATGATATAGAAGTATGGATTCCAAGTCAGGAAACGTACCGGGAAATTTCTTCTTGCTCTAATTTTGAAGATTTCCAGGCAAGACGTGCAGGAATTCGCTTCCGTCGTGAAGAAAAAGGTAAACCTGAATTTGTTCATACATTAAATGGTTCAGGATTGGCATTAGGTCGTACTGTTGCTGCCATCTTAGAAAATTACCAGCAGGAGGATGGATCTGTTGCAGTACCTGAGGTATTGCGTCCATATATGGGCGGAAAAGAAGTTATTAAATAAATAAAAGAAGAAATTTATTGAGAACTTGGATGTTTTTCCAAGTTCTTTTTCATGCAATTCTTTGTAAACGCTTTCGTTTAAATTTTCAAAATAATTTTATAAAATCGCTTGATTTTTTTGTTTTATTAACTTATGATAATTAACATAACTTTTTATGTAAGGAAAACTAACATTAAAAGGAAAGGAGATTGACATATGAAAAAGATAGAAGCGATTATTCGCCCAGGAAAGTTTCAAGTACTTCGTGATAAACTATCTGCGATTGGACTTGGGGGATTAACTGTCACGGAGGCTGCTGGGACTGGAAAACAAAAGGGGCAAACTGGAGTTTTTCGCGGAACTACTTTCCAGGTACAGTTATTACCAAAAGTTAAGGTGGAAATAGTAGCTGATGAACATCAAGTAGATGAAATTATTGATTTGATTATTGAAAGCTGCAGTACAGGGGATATTGGTGACGGTAAAATATTTATCTCACCAATTGAGCAAACGATTCGAATTCGAACAGGCGAACGTGGAGAAAATGCAGTTATCTAATATTTAGGAGGTAAATACATGTTCAAAAGAAGTATACTTTTATTTATTATTTTTCTTTCGATATCTTCAACAGCTTATGCTGCACCGACTTCGGAATCCCTGCAATTATCCGTAAATCTTGTTTGGGTAATGGTAGCTGCGTTTTTAGTGTTCTTTATGCATGCAGGATTTGCGATGGTTGAGACAGGGTTTACAAGAGCTAAAAATTCATTGAATATTTTAATGAAAAACTTTATAACAATTAGTGTTGCTGCAATTCTGTTTTATATATTAGGGTACGCATTAATGTTTGGTACCTCATTGGGAACAATTATTGGGATTGACGGGTTTTTGTTAAGTGGTGTAGAAGATATCAGTTTCTTCGTCTTCCAGTCAATGTTCGTTGCAACTTGTGCCACAATAATTTCTGGAGCAGTTGCTGAGCGAATGAAACTAAGCAGTTATGTATTGATTGTTGTCGCGATGACAGCTGTGATTTACCCCGTAGTTGGGCACTGGATTTGGCAGGGGGATGGCTGGCTGACAGCTTTAGGGTTTAGTGATTTTGCTGGGTCTACTGTTGTTCACTTAACTGGTGCTGTGGGGGCACTAACAGCTGTTTTATTCTTAGGCCCCCGACTCGGAAAATATACAGGCAAGAAAGTTAATGTAATACCAGGACATAACGTTCCGATTGGAGCACTTGGGATATTTATTCTATGGTTAGGGTGGTTTGGGTTTAATGGAGGGAGTACATTGGCTGCAGACCCTCAACTTGTTCCGATGGTAATTGGCACAACTCTTTTATCAACATCAGCGACATTAGTGTCCTCAGCTCTTTATACGAAGCTTCGATTTAAAAGAGTAGATGCTTCCTTATCACTTAATGGCGTATTGGCTGGACTGGTAGGAATTACAGCTGGCTGTGCTGAAATATCACTTGGGGGTGCCATACTAGTAGGATTAGTTTCGGGTATTGTGCTGGTCGAAGGAATTCGTTTACTTGATACGAAATTGAGAATTGATGATCCGGTTGGTGCAATTACTGTTCATGGAATTTGTGGTATTTGGGGGACGCTTGCAGTAGGGTTATTCTCTACTTCAAATGGTCTCTTCTATGGTGGAGGCATTTCTCAATTAATGATCCAACTGATTGGGGTACTTGCCGTGATAACATGGACAATGGGAGCAATGGGAACATTCTTATTTATCGTTACACGCTTCTCTTCTATTCGTGTTTCTGAAGAAGAGGAAATTGCTGGCCTTGATTTTGCGGAACACGGTTCAAATGCTTATGAACTAAAAGAAGTTATTTTAACAGACGATTCTGAACCTATCAGTGGTAGACTTGCCTTTGCGGATCGTTTAAACAATTTATCCAGTGCAGAAGAAAAAGGATAAATTTGTCTTCAAGCATACCTTTTCCTTAATATAGAGAATCAGGAGCCATGTGTAAATCCAGGGATTTACGCATGGTTTTATTTTTGTTTAGGAAATTATAAAATTTGAGTGCTGAGGATAACTGGACTCCAGAAGGAGAGCAGCCCCAAAACGGGAGAGAGCAGGCCCTAACCGGGAGAGAGCAGGCCCTAACCGGGAGAGAGCAGGCCCTAACCGGGAGAGAGCAGGCCCTAACCGGGAGAGAGCAGCCCCCAATCGGGAGAGAGCAGCACCCAATCGGGAGAGAGCAGCCCCCAATCGGGAGAGAGCAGCCCCCGACCATTGGGTGATGCAGAAATTTGTTCATAGTAAGAACGTCGTGATTGGCGGGTGAAGGTTATCGTTCGTCTTGGAGTTATCTTGTTAGACAGATAAGAAAGTAAGGATTCGTTCTTTCTGCAAAGTGCACTTAAGGCAATTCGCCAAAAGGCACGTTGAATGCCAAGTTTACTTGTAACAGAAAAAAATTTTATTTTCGGTTTGACAACCTATTTCATGCATGATATATTATATTTTGTCGCATGGAGGTATACCCAAGTCTGGCTGAAGGGATTGGTCTTGAAAACCAACAGGCGGGTCAAACCGCGCGGGGGTTCGAATCCCTCTACCTCCTCCATTTTAATAAAAGCTAATTAACTAAAGATAATAACATGAAGCCGTTACTAGTGTAGCGGTTTTATTTATGTGGTAAAGTTTGAATTATAGTACATATTATTGAATATAGAAATTCTTAATAATGAAACCGTGAAAAAATGTGTGTTTGTCCTTATACCATGAATAGTTGTTTTAACTTAATAGGAGGTAAAGAAATGATAAAGAAGATTTCTTTTATGGGTGCAGGATCGATGGCTGAATCAATTATTGCTGGCATTCTAAATAAAGACTTTTTAACGAAGGAACAAATTTTTGTAACGAATAGAAATAATCAGGAACGTTTGGATAATCTCCAGCAAAGCTATCATATACAGGTAATAAAGGATAAACAAGAGGTAATTACTGACGCGGATATCGTTATGCTGTCAATGAAGCCTCATGATATGGAAGCAGCTATTGAGTCAATAAAACAACATATTCAGCCCAATCAATTAATTGTATCTGTTGTTGCTGGTGTATCGTCGGATGATATATCTGATTTATTCGGTAAAGAAGTACCTGTTATTCGGGCTATGCCAAATACATCGGTTGCGATTGGGGCATCAGCAACTGCAGTTTCGAAAGGGAAGCACGCAACAGAAGAACATATCAATGCAGTTATTGAACTATTCAATACGATTGGTACAGTTACGGTTGTAAACGAAGCGGATATGCATACAGTAACAGGTATTTCCGGAAGCGGCCCAGCATATATCTATTATTTTGTAGAAGCAATGGAAAAGGCTGCAGTCGATGCTGGGTTGGATAAAGAAGTTGCTAAGGACTTAATAACGCAAACAGTTGTTGGTGCTGGTGAAATGCTGAAACATTCTGGACAGACAGCTGGAGAATTAAGGGAAAATATAACAAGCCCAGGGGGAACAACTCAATCAGGTCTTGAAGCATTAGCATTTAATGACTTTCAGGAGGCTGTTATAGAATGTGTAAAAAGTGCACGTAAACGCTCAATTGAATTAGGGGATAAGATATGATTGAAAGGAACTTGGCTTATGCGCCAAGTTCCTTTCTTGCTTCTGTTAATCCTTGTGTATGCAGTGTTGCAATCATTCCATAAAATGCATAGAAGAATTCATCAGGTGCAACTACCCTTATATGTCCAACTTCACGTGTATCAAACTCCATTGCCGCCTCTAGCAAACGATATGTTGAATAGGCATAAAAGCAGAAGTATTTATAATCAAATCTGGGCATCTTTTCATAAATAACCGCAATCTCGTCCCTGTAGACGTCGAAGTTGTTTACAGCTTCATCGACAAACGTTTGCAAATCGGATAAATCTGCTTCAACAACCAGGTCTTTTTCATTTTCCATACGGATGTTAGCCATTTTACTCATCCCTTCTATTTAGTTCTCTCCCATCTTCTACTATATATAAATTACCTTACAAAATCGGTGATTCATATCACTGTTTACCAAAAAAATACTAAACCAAAGAAAAAGGCGCCCCATTCTGGAACACCTAAATTAAATTTATTATTTTATAAGTTCTCTTGTTTTCCATTTTCGTGATTGTTGAATAAAGTGGCCAATCTTTTCCAAAATCGGTTCAATCGATTCTTCTTGTTCGATTAAGTCATAGTCTGAAATGTTTATCCGCAGAATTGGACATGAGTTAAAATTGTTTATCCAGTTTTCATAGCGATTATACATTTCTTCCCAATAGGAAATTGGTGTATTCTTTTCCATTTCTCGTCCGCGCGATTGAATTCGTTCCAATACCTCGTCAAAAGTTCCTTCCAAATAAATCAATAGATCAGGATGCGGGAAATACGGTGTCATGACCATTGCTTCAAAAAGATTTGTATATGTTTCATAATCAGTCTTTGACATTGTTCCATTATCGTAATGCATTTTCGCAAAAATACCAGTATCTTCATAAATGGAACGATCTTGGATAAAGCCACCGCCATATTCAAATATTTTCTTTTGCTCCTTAAAACGCTCAGCTAAAAAGTATATTTGCAGGTGGAAGCTCCAGCGTTCAAAATCATCATAAAACTTTCCTAAGTATGGGTTCGTTTCAACTTTTTCAAGGGAGGTTTTAAATTTTAAGGCATTCGCTAACGCCTTAGTCATTGTTGATTTTCCCACTCCGACTGTACCGGCAATTGTAATGATGCTATCATGCGGTATCTGGTATTTATCTCGTAAATTCATTTCTTTGATCCCCTTTATCGTTTGGAAGTAACTTTATGGTTATCAAGCTGGTTTTCCACTTGTCTGATAATCATATTTAAATCATCCTGCTGCTTAACAAAATCAATCTCATCACCATTTATCCGAATGACGGGAATTTCCGGATGAAGCACTTCGAATTCGTTCATATAGTCCTCGTAGTCCTGTGCTAGCTGCGCAAGGTATGAAGGTTTAATATTCTGTTCAATATCCCTCCCACGCAGGCGAATACGTTTTAAAATCGTGTCAAGACTTGCATGTAAATAAATCATCATATTTGGAACAGGCATATCCTTTGTTAGAATGTGATAAATCTGTTCATATTTTTCAAATTTATCTTGTTGCAACGTTCTTTTGGCAAAAATCATGTTTTTGGATATATGATAATCGGCAATAACTGCCTTATTTTGGTTTAAGTATTTTTTTTCGATATCTTCCAATTGCTTGAAACGATTGCATAGAAAAAACATTTCTGTCTGAAAGCTCCACTCATCAATATCATCATAAAATTTACCTAGAAACGGATTCTCTTCAACAATTTCCTTTAATAAATGAAAATCAAAATGGACAGAAAGCTTTTTTGCAAGTGATGTCTTTCCAATTCCAATTGGTCCCTCTATTGCAATGAACGGAACCTCTGCCATAACTTTCCCTCCAATCTACATAACAATATTCGACATATATTTCTCATTTTAGCATAATAAAAAGATCAGTTCCATGTGTGAAAAGTATTCATGCTTTTCAATATGTTATCTGTATTGTATTATAGTTATTGTTGGTTTTTAATTAGGCTCTTTCAGCAAATTTTGTAGCCATCGAGCAGATATAAATTATGTGGAAATTACGTTTAGTGCTATGGCAATGCTCCAGCTTCCTCGGAATTGTCAGAAACAGCAAACTTTTGGAGAGCAGCTTTTAATTATTATTTGCCCCCGTAGCTCAGGGGATAGAGCATTGGTTTCCTAAACCATGTGTCGCAGGTTCGAATCCTGCCGGGGGCACTACTTTTGAGGATTAATCTAAATCGAATGAACGTTTATATTCTTTCTTTTTGTAATGCTAATGATTCAGCAACAGCTTTCCTGCATTTTTTTTGTTTGTATTGTATTCACTTCTTAATCCTATATTTTTGAAATCTTTCCTCGACAAACCCTATTTGTATTAAATTATTTATATTTTCTCTAACTAGTCCATCATTAGTCACTTCTTCAATTTTTGTTGTTTGGGGATAATTTTTATCAAGTTCAACCAGGATGCTGACTTCGATTAGGTTAAGATTATTTTCCTGGGCCACTTCTAATATGTTTTTCATATTATTAATCACCCTTCCTTGTTGGATTATATTGGATAAAAAAATTTTATCAAAAGTTAAGGTCATAAGAAAAGCCATAGTATAAAACTATGGCTTAATTGTTTAAGAGTAACAACAACTTAAGTTGAGGTATGGTTGTTACAGTTTTTAATTATTACATTTTACACATTAATGTATCAATATTTTTCCAGTGACTTTTGTGACGAAATTGTGACAGTTAAAATAATAACATAAAAAAAATTTTCTCTTTCCTATAATTGCGTTTAATATTATTTCAGGTAAATCACTTTTAAATTGTCACAGAATGTTCTAAAATAGAATTAAGTTACCAAAATGTTTAAACTATTTACAGAATTGCATATTTGATGCAATTTAATCGTATTCCTTTAGTAAGAGGGTTTGAAAACGATTCCAAAATTTTATGATGAGGTGATTATATGGACATGCAGCGTATACCTGCACAAGACGGGGATTACAATCTACAGGATTATGCAAAAACGCGCGAAACGTTTTCATGGGAAGATGTAAATAAGAACTTTAGCTGGAATGATACTGGTAAAGTGAATATGGCGTATGAGGCTATCGATCGCCATGCAGAAGATCCTGCCAAAAAAGATAAGGTTGCCTTGCTGTACTCTTCACCAGATCGTGAAGAGGAGCTGACATTTGATGAACTGAGTAAGAGAAGTAACCAGTTTGCAAATGTATTAAAAAAACATGAAATTGAAAAAGGAGATCGTGTGTTTTTATTCCTTCCAAGAAGTCCTGAATTTTACGCAGCGTTTTTTGGGATATTAAAAACGGGTGCAATTGCTGGTCCGTTATTTGAAGCGTTTATGGAGCAAGCTGTACGCGATCGTTTGCAGGATAGTGAAGCAAAAATGCTGATCACGACACCAGATTTACTAGGGCGCGTTCCGCAAGAGGATTTACCTGATCTTGAGAAAATTGTATTGGTTGGTGACCATAATGAGTCATCTGATAAATATGTTGATTATCAAAAGGAAATGAAAGATGCATCGACTGAGTTTGATATTGAATGGGTCAGTTTAGAGGACGGTATGTTGATTCATTATACGTCTGGATCTACAGGTAAGCCTAAAGGTGTTTATCATGTACACAATGCAATGATACAGCACTTTGCAACTGCTGAGTGGGTTCTTGATTTAAAGGAAGATGATGTGTATTGGTGTACAGCTGATCCGGGTTGGGTTACAGGTACAAGTTATGGGATTTTTGCTCCATGGCTAAAAGGTGTTACAAATGTTATTCGTGGTGGGCGTTTTTCACCAGAAAATTGGTACGGAACCTTGGATAAATTTAACGTAACTGTTTGGTATACAGCTCCGACAGCATTGCGCAAGCTTGTCAGTTCAGGGGAAGATGCTGTGAAAAAACACGACTTATCATCATTGCGTCATATTATGAGTGTTGGTGAACCATTAAATCCAGAAGTTATAACCTGGGGAATGAAAGCATTTAATTTACGAATTCATGATACATGGTGGATGACAGAAACAGGCGCTCAGCTTATTGTTAATATTCCAACAGAGGAAGTTCGTCCTGGATCAATGGGTAAACCAATACCAGGTGTTGAAGCATCGATCGTTGATAACGAAGGAAATGAGCTGCCACCAAACCAAATGGGTAACCTTGCTATTAAAGAAGGGTGGCCAGCTATGATGCGTAAAATTTGGAAACGGCCGGAAAAATTTGAGAGTTACTTTGTAAATGGATGGTATGTATCTGGAGATAGTGCTTATAAAGATGAAGATGGCTATTTCTGGTTCCAGGGCCGCTTGGATGATGTTATTAATACATCTGGTGAGCGTGTTGGGCCATTTGAAGTTGAAAGTAAACTGATAGAGCACCCTGCTGTAGCTGAGGCTGGTGTGATTGGCAAGCCTGATCCTGAACGCGGAGAAATCATTAAAGCATTCATTACTTTAAATGATGGCTATAAAGATTCACCAGAATTACTGGAAGAAATACGTCAATTTATTAAAACTGGCTTAAGTGCACATGCTGCACCCCGTGAGCTAGAAGTGAAGGATACCATTCCAAAAACGCGCAGTGGTAAAATCATGCGCCGTCTTCTGAAATCATGGGAGTTGGGATTGCCGACAGGAGATACATCGACGTTGGAAGAATAGAAAAAGGGTGCCTATTTGGCTAACGGGTTCCGTTTCCTATCACAAAAGTTAGAATCACACTTTAAAATGTAGCTAAATTTGTATAACTATTTGCATCCTATTTGTAGTGATGTTTGTAATTAAAAATAAAAAATCTCAGTTCAAATAAACTGAGATTTTTCTTATATTTATTTTCAATTGCTTATTCAACTAAAGCTCCCGTTAGTTGAATTAAATTCTTTTAAAAACATTTCTTTATATTTTTAGTGTATATGTTGACAAAATAATTTATTTATGCTATAATTTACAATTAAATTTTTATGATGTATAATAAGATTCTCCTGGCCAGGGGAATCTTATTCTTTTATATGGGAGGAACATGGTATGAAACAAAATGAGTCCAGTTTAACTTCCTTAGTATCAGCTTTTAGTCGAGCATTTCACAGTAAATATGACACACCAAAAATATTTGATGACTTTATTGCAAAAGATTTAATTTCCGAAGAAGAGTTTTCAGCTATCAGCAGGAATATGATTGATGGAATACAGTTTTTTAACAAAGATATTGCTTTGAGGTACAAAGATAGTCCAGAAGAAACTTTAAAATGGATTACACAAGTTCAACTTTCTCCAATATCTTTAGCACGTTCTGCCTATTGTGAAAAAGTATTACTTAATGAAGTTAAGTTAGGAGTAGAACAGTATGTCATACTTGGAGCAGGTTTAGATACTTTCGGTTACCGATACCCAGAGTTAAACAACAGCCTAAAGATATTTGAAATTGATCATCCAGTTACACAAGAGTTTAAAAAGAAAAAGTTAGCAGATGCTCAACTTAATATCCCGAATAATCTTCATTTTGTTTCTATGGACTTTACTAATAAGTTTTCTATGCAAGATTTAATAGATAAAGGATTTAATAACAAAAAAACTTTATTTAGCCTTTTGGGTGTTTCGTATTATTTAACTAAAGAGGAAAATGCGAATTTGATTTATCATTTATTTACAAATACCCCATCAGGTAGTTCTTTTGTTTTTGATTATGCAGACGAAAAACTATTCGTAGAAAAAGGAATATCTAATAGAGTGGAAAATATGGTGAAAATGGCTTCGGCAAGTGGAGAACCAATGAAATCAAGTTTCACTTATAATGAAATAGAGAGCATGTTACAAAAATCAGGTTTATTAATTTATGAACATTTATCACCAACAACGATAAATGAGTTTTTCTTTAGAGATAGAACAGATTATTTGTCTGCATTCGAGACAATTCATTTTATTCATGCAGTGAAGAAATAACTTTCTAATTTAAGAGCCGCTAAATCTTCATAATTATGAAGATTTAGCGGCTCTTTTTTTTCAAATAAGACTGATCAATTTATATTTTTATTAAACTATTCTGCTGCGTTAGTTTAAGTACATTTCTTCACAAAGTCTACATTTATTTTAACATAAATATTCTGAATACCTTGTAAAATCAAGCGAAAATAAAATAGCTTCCAATTTATTGGTAATTTTATGTATGTCAATTTGCATACGAATTTGTAGGTTAAAATGTGGACTTACACTAGCTATTGTTACCTAACAAATTGGGGTACAAATTACACTGCAATTTTAATAGGTATTAAGCCGAAAATGCTATTAAACCAACAAAAAATGACCATCAAATTTAGCATACAATTAGATAGTCATTTTACATTACATTTTTAATGTTTGTGATAGGAAACGGAACCCGTTACTATTTGGCGCCCTTTTTTAGCATGTGGGAAATTATTTATTTTTTCACAATCCATAAGGCATTTTCTACTTAATCTTTTATTTCTTCCGAAGGGCCAAAGAATTCATAGTTAATATCTTTGTCTTCTACCCCGAATTGAGCTAAACATTTATAGATTGATTGCATAAATCCCTTTGGACCACAAAAGTAGAATGCAGCGTTATTGGTGGGCAGTATGGTGGATAAATAGCTATAATCAATATAACCCACTTTATCATAAAAATCACTGTCATTATCGGTCGGGTTGTTATAAACGGTGTATGTATGCACCTGATCATGCTTTTTATCTATATTTTGTATAGCTTCTCTCATTGCGTGTACTTTGCCATTCTGCGTTGCATGGATATAATGGATTTCACGTTCTGGCTGATTTTTAATCGTACTTTCCAGCATGCTTAAGAGTGGTGTTAATCCAACCCCTCCACTTATTAGCATTAAAGGCCTTGTATCTTGGGAATCAAGCGTAAAATCCCCTGATGGGGCTGTGATTGGTAAGATACTCCCTTTATTGATATCTGAATGCAAATAGTTAGAAACGATGCCTGGCGGATTCCCATTAAGACCATCTTCCCGTTTAACACTAATGCGGTAAGCTCCACCACCAGGTGCGCAAGATAGGCTATACTGTCGTAAATAGTTATATGGTGCTCCTTCAATTTCCGCTTTAACAGTGATATATTGTCCCGGTTGATGGATAGCAAACGGTTCTCCATCTGCAGCCTCAAGATAAAGTGAGGTAATTACATCACTCTCCACCACCTTGTCCACAACAATGAAGTTACGGAAACCGGACCAACCACCTATAGTTTTCTCTGCTTTCTGATACATCTCTTTTTCAGTAGAGATAAATACGTCAGCAATTACCGAGTAAGCTTTTTCCCAAGCAACAAGAACTTCTTCATCAGCTGAATCGCCCAAAACCTCCTGAATAGCTGCCAATAGATTTTCACCAACTATCGGATAATGTTCAGGCTGGATATTTAGACTTTTATGTTTGTGCGCAATCTGTTTCACTTGCGGCATTATTCTTTCAAGTTCATCAATATAGAATGCTGCAGAATACACAGCATTTGCCAGTGCTTTTGACTGGTTACCTTTTCGCTGATTGGTCTGATTGAAGATGTTTTTCAGCTCGGGGTTATTTTTAAATAATAGCTGATAGAAACGTTTAGTAATGTCTTCCCCTCTCTCTTGCAAAAGTGGTACAGTAGATTTTACAATATCCTTGGTTTGTCTATCTAACCCTGTTGCTATACTTGTTACCAACACAAAGCACTCCCTTTATTGAATTAAAGATGTATTTAAAATACATCTTTAATTGTAAGATACTGTTTACACTGTCTCAATAGGGGAAAAGTCCTTCATTAGATGACAAATTTGTGAAGTTAGTGATAAGGAGACTAAAAATGAATCTCAAAAAATATACCGATTATGGAATTCGTGTATTAATATATACAGGGATGAAACCGAATAATGAGTTGGCGAGTATCAAAGAAATCTCGGAAACTTTTACAATCTCAAAGCATCATCTGGGCAAAATTGTTTATGAGTTAAGTAAACTTGGCCTTGTCGATACTGTACGAGGACGAAATGGAGGAATCCAATTGGCAGTGCCTCCAGAGGAAATCAATATTGGTCATACGGTTCGAAATCTGGAAAATGATGCAGTGGTCGTCGAGTGCTTTGATAAAGGAACTAATCAATGTGTTATCTCACCAGCCTGTAATTTAAAACATGTTTTCAGTGAAGCACTAAATGCCTTTTTTCAAGTACTTGATCAATATACTTTAAAGGACATGATAGTCAATGATAAACGGCTACGTGAACTGATGGGTATGAGGTAAACGGGTTCACTTTTAGAGGTTGCACCATAATTTATGGTGTGAATTCAGTGGAATGTGAAACCACAAACCAATGAAATGAATCGTGGTTCCGCTAAATGGGTAAAAAAGCCGTCCTAGAAGGTTGAAACGGTTCCTGGTTCCGTTATTTAGCTAATAACAATGAAAAATGTGACTGAAAATGGCAAATAGCGGAATGAGGATTCATAACACGGTCAAAATAGGCGTTTTTAAGGAAATAGAGGAATGAGGATCCGCCAAATCAGTGGTGGCCAGCCTGTTTAGTGAATAAATAGACTTTAACTCACTTGCTAAGAGATGTTAGAAAAAATTATCCAATTCTGTGATTATAGGTGAGATTCCACTTGTGATGTTGCACCACAAAAGTGAACCACATTAGTATGAGTCGGGGTTGTTTTAATTTGGATAAAATGGGAATACTCATTTATGAATCATCTTCTTAAAAGGAGCGGATCACAAATGGGTAAAAAAATAGCAGCAGTATTAACAAATATGTTTGAGGATGTAGAATATACAAGTCCAGCAAAAGAATTTAAGGATGCTGGACATGAAGTGGTAACTATAGAGAAGGAAAAAGGAAAACAAGTAACCGGTAAAAATAACGAGGCAACCGTCATCATTGATGAATCGATTGATGATGTGAAACCTGAAGAATTTGATGCATTATTTATACCGGGTGGATTTTCACCTGATCAATTACGTGCGGATGAACGGTTCGTGACCTTCGCCAAGCATTTTATGGATGTAAAAAAACCGGTATTAGCAATTTGCCACGGTCCTCAGCTATTAATTACAGCTAAAACATTAGAAGGACGTAAAGCTACAGGTTTTAAATCTATTCAAGTGGATATGGATTATGCCGGTGCAAATGTAAAAGATGAAGAAGTTGTGGTTTGTGACAACCAACTGGTTACAAGCAGGCAGCCAGATGACATTCCTGCATTTAATCGGGAGTCATTAAAGCTTTTGGATAAGTAATAAAACGAACAAGAGGGCTAGGCCAAAAGAGTTTTAGTCAAAGTGAAATCCGAACTGTGTTTCGAATTCTTGAAATAGAATTCGAATTAGTTCGGATTTATTTTTCTTTATATCTTCATTCCAACTTCTCAATTGTAAAGTTATCCTCTAGCAGGAGCCAGTTTTGTGGAAACGCCAGCCCGAGTTTCCAATAGCTTATTCCACGTAAGCCTAATTGTTTTATCAAATCAAATTTCGCCTGAATAGACCTAGCATCCTCAAACCATACCTCATGCTGATTCCCCTGGTCATCTGTATACGTATAAAATGGAGCCTGTGCTTCTGTATCGTACTCAATAGCTACATTCTGCTCGCGGGCTCTGGCAATTGCTTGTTGTGGGCTGAGTGCTTCAGCAGGTTCGCCACCTTCTTCATAAGGTAGTGTCCAGTCATAGCCATATAGATTTTGCCCTAATAAAATTTTATTCGCAGGCATTACACTTAAGGCATAGTCAACGACTTTACGGACTTCATTTATTGGTGATACAGCCCTTGGTGGACCACCGCTATATCCCCATTCATAAGTCATTAACACTACAAAATCCGCTAATTCACCATGTACCGCATAGTCGTGTGCTTCATACCATGCGCCCTCTTGTTCTGCACTGGTTTTAGGTGCTAGTGCAGTCGACATTAATAAACCGGCTTCTGAAAGCCGCTGCTTTGCTTTACGTAAAAAATTATTATACGCTTCCCTATCATCTGGCGGCAAGAATTCAAAGTCGAAGTGAACATCACTAAATCCAACCTCATTTGCTACATTGACGATGTTGTCCAGTAGCGTATTTTGTACGGCCTGAACGGTTACGATAATGTGACCTAGATCTTTGCTGAAAGATCCTTCCTCTAAGGTAGTTACTACGAGCATTAGTGAGACATTCTCAGCATCTGCAATTTGCTTAAAGTTATCAAGTGGTGGTGCTGTTAGGGTTCCATCACGACTCACCTGATAGCTAAAAGGGGCAAGATACGTAAGATATGGTGCTGTTTTTTGTGCAGAATTAACTAACGTTTCTGAGACTTCATCACCAGTTGGCTCAATATAAGCATTCACAGTGATTTCACGCTGTGGTCTGGCGGGTATATACAGGCGTTGGCCAACTGATAAAATGCTTCCAACCTGTATGTTGTTTATTTGAGCTAATTGCTGATAGGACATATTAAATTTTTGAGCAATGGAATACAAACTATCACCAGGTTGAACAACATAAAACTCACCAACAATAGGAATTACCAGCGCTTGACCTACAACAAGGTTATTTGGTGTGTCCAGTTCATTAGCATCGATGATGTCACTAGGATTAGCTCCATATGTATTCGCAATTGCATTTAGTGTATCCCCTTGTTGAACAACATAAATTTGCAAAAAAAATCCCTCCTCCGATTTCATCCTACTTACACTTTATGAGGAGGAGGGGACAGATATACCTTCAGATTGGTTTAGTGTTTGCTTTCATAACGGATTGCATTAAATATAGCGCATAATCATTTCCCTCTTTTTCTTCAGATGCCATACAATTTTCAGGGATATGCATCGTGTATTGGTACATATAGGCGTCTTTAGCGGTAAACAAAATACAGATGTCCCCAGCAATCCCTGCCATAATTAAATTGGTTTTGCCAAGATCAGTTAGTAAAGCATGAAGTGGAGTTTGGAAAAAAGCTGAATGTTGTGGTTTAATTAGAAAATAGTCATCATCATCTGGCTTTAGATTGTGAATAATATGTTGGCTGAATTTATTTTCACAATGCTTAATAATTTTACGAAAGTCTGCCTGCCACAAGCCATAATGATCATTTACATAGATAATTGGTATCTTTCTTTTTTTTGCAAAATCCCTCAAGTTTTTCAAATGTGGTAAAATTTCATCCGTATTCTTAAGAAGTTTTTCACTACCATCGAAATTAAAATCGTTAATAATATCTATAAATATAACCGCACTACTATCAAGATGAGCGTTCATATCAAGCTCCTTTCTATTTTTCATTATTACCTAACTGAATGAATTCAAACTTTGCGAGGTGTATGGATTTGGATGATGTAATATATATGCGTGATGCAATCAAACAAGCGATGAAAGCAAAAGAAATTGGTGAAGTTCCAATAGGAGCTGTAATCGTTTTTAAAGGTGAAATTATTGCGGCTGGATACAATGTACGTGAAACATCACAGGAAACTTTATCCCATGCTGAGCTAATCGCTATAAGAAGAGCAAATGAGAGTATAGGCAGCTGGAGGCTTGAGGATTGTACGTTATATGTAACGCTTGAGCCATGTCCTATGTGTGCCGGTGCAATCGTACAATCACGAATCAAGCGTGTCGTATATGGTGCGGTTGATCAAAAAGCAGGCTGTGCAGGAACACTGATGAATTTATTGGATGACGAACGTTTCAATCATCAGGTTGAACTATCAAGTGGCGTTTTGGAGGAAGAATGCGGAAGTTTATTGACTGATTTTTTTAAGGAACTGCGAAAAAAGAAAAAGCAGCAACTTCCAAATAATCTCATTGATTTCTAATTGCATTATTACTGCAAAGTCGTTATAATGGTTATTGCCGTGCTAAGTGGGGAGGTAGCGGTGCCCTGTACTCGCAATCCGCTATAGCGAGGCTGAATTCCCATTCGAGGTAAGACGACTTTAGGGTCTGCCTTAAGGGAGTGGTGTTGACGCCGAGGTCCTGCGCAATAGAGACCCATGAATTCTGTCAGGTCCGGAAGGAAGCAGCAGTAAGTGGTTATCTCTGTGTGCCGCGGGGAAGCCTAGGCCGAGCCATGAACTTAAGTAACGCTTAGGGACGCCTTATCGAAAATGGGTGCACGGTTACATAATTAAAGGCTGTATCAATATCCAATGTGATGTTTGATACAGCCTTTTTATTCATAACATATTATTAATGAAAACAGATGATCGAGCACGTGATTCATACAAAATCAAATGAATTATTCGTTAAGGTTCACATTCACCCCCATAATCGAGTATAATTTAGATAGAATTCACAAAGGGGAACATTCATTATGAGCTATCAGGCTTTATATCGTGTATGGCGTCCGAGAAACTTCCAGGATGTTGTGGGACAATCACATATTACTAGAACTTTGCAAAATGCTATAGTACAGGAGAAGTTCTCACACGCGTACATTTTTTCCGGACCACGTGGAACGGGGAAGACAAGTGCTGCGAAGATTTTCGCGAAAACGATAAACTGTGAAAATGCCCCTGTGAAAGAACCATGCAATGAGTGTGCTTCATGCCTTGGAATCCAGGATGGCTCCATTTCTGATATTATTGAGATGGATGCTGCTTCACATACAAGTGTTGAAGATATTCGTGATATCCGTGATAAAGTTAAGTATGCATCAAGTTCTGTGCCTTATAAGGTTTACATTATTGATGAGGTTCATATGATCTCGACGAATGCATTTAATGCATTGCTGAAGACATTAGAGGAGCCCCCAAAGCATGTTGTGTTTATTTTAGCGACAACCGAACCACATAAAATACCACTGACGATTGTTTCGAGGTGCCAGCGCTTTGATTTTAAACCAATCTCCAGTCAGTCGATTGTCGAACGAATGAAGTCCATTATTGAAGCAGAAGGAATAACAGTATCGCCAGAAGCTTTGGAGACGATTGCGTTAGCAGCTGAGGGCGGTATGCGTGATGCTTTAAGCATTCTCGATCAAGCAATCTCTTACAGTGATGAAGGGGTTGAACTGGAAGACGTCCTTGCCGTAACTGGTGGCGTGTCCCAAGAGATTCTCACAGATATTGTTAAAGCAATGCATGAAAAAGATGTACAGGATGCTCTATCATTGCTGGATGAACTAATTCAACACGGGAAAGATTCGGCACGATTTGTATATGATCTTATATATTTTTCACGCGATTTATTGCTTTACAAAAGTGCGCCATCTTTAGAAGGTATTCTGGAGCGGGCGATTATCGATGATAGTTTTAAACAATTGGCCGATAATGTTTCAATCGATTGGATTCAGGATGCCATTATGCAGCTTAATCACTGTCAGCAGGAAATAAAATGGACAAACAGCCCAAAAGTATTTATCGAAATAGCTTTACTTACGATTACGAATAAAGATAATAGAGAAAATGAAGCAAATAATGCTGCTGATTCCGAAGCGGTTACAAGACTTGTAAGCAGGCTGGAGCATTTAGAAAAAGAACTGACGACATTAAAAGAAGCTCCTGCAAATCCAGGTCGCCAAGCTCCGTCCAATGAGCGAAGGCGGTCACAGCAAAGGACAACAAAGAACAGCTTTAAGGTTCCATATGAAAAAATCCGACATGTGCTGCAGGAAGCACAAAAACCAGCATTAAAAGAAGTACAGTCACAATGGGCTTCATTTTTAAATAAATTGAAGACGACTAGCGCTCCTGCACATGCTACTATTCAGGATAGCAAGCCTGCAGCGGCATCAGATCAGGCACTTGTGGTTCAATTTAAATACGAAATTCATTGTTCTTTATTTATGGATAATCGTGAAACAATTGAATCGGTGCTGACCAGTACCACGGGTAAAAAATTAACTATTATTCCTATTCCAGCGAATAATTGGCAGGAATTACGTAATGAATATATAAGTAAGCAAGAACAAGCAGCAACTACTGAGGATGACCAAGAAGAGGACCCGCTAGTTGAAGAAGCAAGGAAACTTGTTGGTGATGACTTGTTGGAAGTTCACGATTAATTAGCGATGTGAATAATAAATTTTGAGGAGGCGATTTCCATGAAAGGTGGAAATATGGGTAACATGATGAAGCAAATGCAAAAAATGCAAAAGAAAATGATGGCAGCACAGGAAGAATTACATGAAATGAGCTTTGAGTCATCTGCAGGCGGCGGTATGGTTACCGTAGTTGCAAACGGCAAAAAAGAAATTACGGATGTTCAGATCAAGGAAGATGTAGTTGACCCAGATGATGTAGAAATGCTGCAGGACTTAATTCTTACAGCAACAAATGACGTTATAAAACAAATTGATGACAAAACAAATGACACTATGGGAGAATTCACAAAAGGAATGAATATGCCTGGAATGTTCTAGGGGGCGCTTTGATGTATTATCCAGAACCGATTTCTAAACTGATTGACAGTTTTACAAAATTGCCAGGTATCGGACCTAAAACAGCTGTTCGTCTGGCGTTTTTTGTGTTAAATATGAAAGATGATGACGTATTAGATTTCGCCAAGTCACTCGTAAATGCAAAGCGTGAACTCACACATTGTTCGACTTGTGGCCATATAACGGATCAGGATCCATGTTCGATTTGCCAGGATACTTCAAGAGACCAGACTATTATTTGTGTTGTTCAAGATCCAAAAGATGTTATTGCAATGGAAAAAATGAAGGAATTTCATGGCAAATATCATGTGCTGCATGGTGCTATATCCCCAATGGATGGAATTGGACCAGAAGATATAAATGTACCTGATTTGATTAATAGGTTAAAGGATGAAGAAGTGGAAGAATTAATTCTTGCAACAAATCCGAACATCGAAGGGGAAGCAACAGCGATGTATATTTCAAGGCTTGTTAAACCATCGGGAATCAAGACAAGCCGAATAGCGCATGGCTTACCTGTCGGCGGAGACTTAGAATATGCTGATGAGGTAACTTTATCAAAAGCACTAGAAGGCAGGAGAGATTTGTAGCACTCCCAAGTAGTACAACGAAAAAGGAAAACGTGACTTTCGCCAAACTTGGCGATAGGCCAAGTTTTATAAAAGTTAGGTGACAACATGGCTAAAAAAAACAAGAAGCTGAAACGATCAATAGATGAGCAATTATTAGATTCTATCTTTACAATAGAGCGGGAATGGAAACAGATACAATCGATTGTTGAAAAAAGTATCGACCCAACAGAGGCTGGTTTTTTCAGACAGAACATTTCCGAGGCAAAGTACTTGTTTTTACTGCGTGAAGCACGGCGAAGAAAAATTAGTGCAATTCGGTATAATAAATAGTTTAAAGTTCTTTTTCTTGATTCCTTTTCATATGTAAGTAGTAAGGGACAAGTAAAAGGAGTGATTTGACGTGGGTTCAACAATAGTTATATCGATTATGGTTGCTTTAATAGTAATCCTATTATTTGTAGGTGCTCCTGTGAAACCAATGCGCTTTATTGGAAGCAGTACCATTAAATTGGGAATTGGCATTTTGTTTTTATTTTTCTTTAATGTATTCGGAGGGGCTATCGGGTTGCATATTCCTATCAATCTATTTACCGTAGTTATCTCTGGGTTTTTAGGATTGTTTGGAGTAACCTCTCTCGCAGCTATTCATCTATTTGTGATATAACCAAATAAGTATGAAATGCATGTGGAATCTATTATGGATACACATGCGTTTTTAATTTGTAGTGTTTTTCTAAAGGATTGATTATTGCATTATGAGATCTTTTATCATTTCATAACGGCTAAAAGGTATAAAATGCGAATTAGTGAAGATTTTCTATTATTCTAATGATGGTTGAGTGCTTACATTCGTTTCGGCAGAATACTTCGCTTTCCATGGGCACGACCTCAGCCTCCTCAGAAGCACAGAACGCTTCTTCCGGGGTCTTCGGAACGTGCTGTTCCCATAGGAGTCTACGTATTCTGCCTCCACTGATAGAAATTTCCTGATTAGAGAATGGAGTGTTCCCTATGAATAAGAAGCCCTGTTACAATAAGCCTTGGTTAATTTACAGAATAAGGTGAGCAAAACCTAGCGTAGGAAATATATGGAGACTCCTGCGGGAAAAGCAACAGCTGAAGATCCCGCAGGAAGCGATTTTTGCTTCCGAGGAAGCTGAAGCGTTGCCCGCGGAAAGCGGAATGTATTTCCGAAGCGGTGCCATAGCACTCAACTATTTTTCCATACTAGTTCGCATTTTATATCAACTGCGACCTTAAAACTTCCATAATAAGACCAGATTACGGGATTTGGACAATTGTCTGATGAATTACGGAAAAGGTGTAAGAAATATTTTCTGAAAATGTGGAAACATACAGGCTAACAATACATATAGTTATCAATAAGAAGTTTCGATGTTTCAAAGATTTTTATGTATATATTTCGTTAGATTAGGAGATACTAAGCTAACGGAGGTGGGGAGATGAAACAAGTAATTTTAAACGAGCGCTGTGGCATTTGTGAAGAGGAAAAAGAAAAAGGAATTCATTTATACAAACTATTTATCTGTTGTGAATGTGAACGAAATATGATTCATACGGAGCCAAGAGAAGAAAAATATCATTATTATCTACAAAAATTAAAAAATATGAATCAACCAACATTATATTCATAAATAGTAAGGTCTTTGCAGTTATACGTGCAGAGGCCTTTTTTGTTAAGATAAAAGAAGATGAATAAAGAGGATGGATTGTTATATGAAACAAAAAGCAACACCGTTATTTGATGCACTTCAACAGTTTTCTGAAATGAGCCCTATTTCCTTCCATGTGCCAGGTCATAAGAACGGAGGAATCTTCCCGGAAAATGCCCAAGCCTATTTCAATTCTGTTTTAAAGCTGGACATGACTGAACTGCCAGGTCTCGATGACTTACATGCTCCACAAGGTGCAATAGCGGAGGCGCAGAATCTGGCTGCTGAATATTTCGGTGCAGATAATACTTATTTTCTTGTAGGTGGAAGTACTGCAGGAAATCTTGCAATGATTTTAGCAACATGTTCAACTGATGAAAAAATAATTGTGCAGCGCAATAGTCATAAATCAATTTTCAACGGATTGGAATTAAGTGGGGCGAGGCCTGTTTTTATTACACCGGAATTCGATGACTCAGAAGGTCGCTACACAGCCCCAAGTAGCACTACGCTTAAGGATGCACTAAAACAGCATCCCGATGCAAAAGCTGTTGTACTGACCTATCCGGATTATTTCGGCAAATTATTTCCGATTAAAGAATCGATTGAACTTGCACATGAATATAATATACCAGTGCTTGTTGATGAGGCTCATGGTGTACATTTTTCACTAGATAAAGCATTTCCGCAGTCAGCACTTGATCTTGGAGCAGATGTAGTAGTCCACTCCGCGCATAAAATGGCTCCAGCAATGACGATGGGTTCTTTTTTACATCTGCGTTCAAAGCTTGTATCTAAAGCAAAAATTATGCATTATTTACAGCTGATTCAATCGAGCAGTCCATCCTATCCGCTAATGGCATCATTGGATATTGCCCGTTTGTTCTTAGCAACAATGCATAGAGAAGAGATAAATAACATTTTGGAAAGTGCTGCAATGGTCAAGGAAATTCTAAAGGCTCCGGATTTTTGGGATATACTCCCGGCAAACGATCCACTAAAATTAACACTGCATATGAATCAGGGGGTTTCCGCGAAAGATGCCGCAAGTCTTTTTGAAGATCAGAAAGTATTTCCGGAACTTGTTACGCATAATCAGGTATTATTTATTCATGGTCTTGCTCCTTTTGAAAATACCGATTATCTGAAAAAAGCAGTAAAACGAATAAAGGAACAATTAAAAATTAACCCAAATCATGCTACAATAGAGGTGAGCAATCTTTTTAGAGGAAGTATTCAGGAACTTGCTGTTTCTTATCAAACAATGCAACAACTAGAAACCAAACAAGTTCCACTTAATGAATCTTCAGGATATGTTGCAGCAGAAGCAATTATCCCATATCCACCTGGTATACCGCTTATTTTAAAAGGTGAGCTGGTCACAGATGAACATGTTATTATCATTGGACATTTAATAGAACAAGGAGTAACGATACAGCATCGTGATATAACGAATGAAATTAGCGTTTTTAGCAGATAAGAAAGTATAACTACTTTCTTACTGCATAAGTGCAACTAAGGCAACTCGCCTAAAGGCTTGGACTCCACAGTATAAGGGGGTCTAAGAAAGCAAATTACGCTTTCATAAGAATCCCTTTAACGAATGCCAAGTTTTCTAATATAAAGGAGCAGAATTACGTGAGCGGATATTTTATAACAGTTGAGGGTGGCGAAGGTGCAGGCAAATCATCTATTCTCCAATCTCTTGGAAACAAACTAACAGCGATGGGCTATGACGTTTTAACCACACGTGAACCTGGTGGAATCGAAATAGCCGAAAAGATACGAAAATTAATTCTTGACCCAACACATACAAGCATGGACGGAAGAACAGAAGCTCTACTCTATGCTGCCGCGCGCCGGCAACATTTAGCTGAAAAGGTATTACCAGCCTTAGATAGTGGGAGAATTGTATTATGTGACCGATTTATTGACAGCAGCTTAGCCTATCAAGGTTACGCAAGAGGTCTTGGGATGGATGAAGTCTTTATGATTAATCAATTTGCCATTCAGGATTGCATGCCTGATATGACATTATTTTTTGATATTGAACCAAAAAAAGGTTTAGAGCGCATTTCGGCGAATAAAGATAGAGAGAGGAACCGTTTAGATTTGGAAAATATCCAGTTCCATGAACAAGTCTATCACGCATATCAAAAACTTGTGCGAAAGTTCCCTGAGCGAATTCAAGTCATAGATGCTAATCAGCCTTTCGAACAAGTTGAAGCAGATGCAATGAATCTTATAGTTTCCCGTTTTAACAAATAAAGCGTAAGGGAGGTAAGGATCATGAAGTTAATTATTGCTGTTATTCAGGATAAAGATACGAACCGTCTCACTGATGCTTTGGGCGGGGAGAACTTCAAGACAACAAAACTTGCAACAACTGGTGGTTTTTTGAAAGAAGGCAATACCACTTTAATGATTGGCTGTGAGGATGAATATGTCGACGAAGCCTTAAACATAATCCGGGATAATTGCTCTCAACGCGAACAGATGGTAGCCCCTATTTCACCAATGGGTGGAAATGCAGATTCGTACATTCCAAAGCCTGTCAAAGTCGAAGTTGGTGGCGCCACAGTATTTATCCTGCCAATTGAATCATTTATGCAGTTTTAAGGTAAAGGCCAGCAACTGCTGGGAGATAAACAAAACAAGAAAGGGGCTGATTCTGTGAAAATTAATCAGGAAATTCCTTCACAAATGGACACGACAACTAAAAACCAGAAAGTAAGTGCAGATGGTCGCCCATCCTTTGATGGAATGGTTCAGTCCCAAACACATAAATTAAAACAGCAAGAAGTGCAGCAATTAATGAAAAATATTACGCTTCAGGGAGACAGGCTTGCTCGCTTTCGTTCATTTCAGGATTTAGTTAAATTTAAACGGATGGTTAAGGGTTTTTTACAGGAAACAGTCTATAATGGACTCGATTTAAAGAAGTCACATAGCTTTAGTATGGATGGGAACAACAGTAAACTGGCAATCGTCAAGAAAGTTGACGAAAAATTAATTGAACTTACCGAAGATATTATGAATCAGGAAAAAAAGACAGTAGATCTGCTTGGACTTATTGGAGAGATAAAGGGTTTACTGGTTAACTTATATACGTAAAGATTGATGTAAGGGCGGGGAATTATGAAAACGTGGTCTGAAGCAGCTGAAATCCAGCCATTAGCAAGTAAAATTATTACCAATAGCATAAAAAAAGACCGCATATCACACGCCTACCTCGTTCAAGGCGAACGGGGTACAGGGAAGGAAGCAATTGGTTTGTTACTCGCAAAAAGTCTTTTTTGCACAAATAAATCAGACGTTGAACCTTGCCAGGAATGTAATGAATGTAAACGTATAGATTCCGGGAATCATCCAGATCTGCACTGGATTGAACCTGAGGGACAATCGATAAAAAAAGAACAAATTGAACATCTGCAAAAAGAATTTACGTATTCAGGGGTTGAATCCAGTCAGAAAGTATATGTAGTTAAAGGTGCTGATACGTTAACCTTAAACGCAGCAAACCGCATTCTGAAGTTTTTGGAAGAGCCCAGTAGAAAGACTACAGCAATTATGATGACTGATAACAGTCAGTCGATTATTTCCACTATTCGCTCACGCTGTCAGGTGATTGATTTGCAGCCGTTGAATCCACAGGCTTTTCAGAGGCAATTGCTCGATTCAGGAATGTCTGAGAGAAGTGCCATTTTAATGAGCGCTTTGACGAATAATTTAGATGATGCAATCGCCCTGAATGAAGATGAGTGGTTTGCGCAGTCGCGAAAACTAATGGTACAATTAATAGAAATGTTTTCTAAAAATCCAGATGAAGTTTTTTTATTTATTCATAATCACTGGATGCCACACTTTAAGGAAAGAAAACAGCAGGAACAAGGGCTGGATTTATTAATGCTAGCTTTTAAAGATATTCTTTATTTTCATATAGGCAGAGAAGAAGCAATGGTAGTCTTTGCAAAGGATGACGAAAAAGTAGAAGGGCTTGTGATGTTTTTTTCACAGGAAGAATTGCTGACCATTCTAAATAAGCTTCTTGATGCTAAACGCAAATTGAAGCAGAATGTCAATCCAACACTGGTAATGGAGCAACTTACCGTTCAAATACAGAGGTGATGTAATGATTGAAGTTATAGGAGTCCGTTTTAAAAAAGCGGGTAAAATATATTATTTTGATCCTGGAGATAACAACATAGAAGTTGATAGTTATGTTGTTGTGGAAACGGTTCGTGGAATTGAATTTGGAAAAGTTGTTATCACGAACAAACAAGTCGATGAGGAGGATGTTGTTCTCCCATTAAAGAAAGTTATTCGTATAGCTGATGAGAAAGATAAACGTACCGTTGTTGAGAACCAGGAGCTTGCTGATAAAGCTTTTAAAACTGGTACGGAAAAAATTATCGAGCATGATCTTGATATGAATCTAGTGGAAGTAGAATTCACATTTGATCGTAATAAGATAATTTTCTATTTTACGGCAGACGGTCGTGTTGACTTCCGTAACTTAGTAAAAGATCTTGCTGCGCAGTTCAAAACCCGAATTGAACTTAGACAGATTGGTGTGCGTGACGAGGCAAAAATGTTAGGTGGAATTGGACCCTGTGGCAGAATGCTCTGTTGCTCCACATTTTTAGGGGACTTCGAACCAGTTTCTATTAAAATGGCTAAAGACCAAAACCTTTCATTAAACCCTGCAAAAATTTCTGGCTTATGTGGCCGTCTCATGTGCTGTTTGAAATATGAAAATGATGATTATGAAACAGCTAAGCGTGATTTACCTGATATTGGGCAGGCTATTACCACACCATATGGTACTGGTAAAGTAGTTGGTCTAAACATCCTGGAACGCGTCGTTCACATAGAAATGCCTGAAGCGGAACGTGTCATTGAATATACATTAGATGAACTAATTGATGAAGGAATAATTGCGCAAGCCACAGAATAGTGGGGTGAAAAGGCGTGAAGAAACGAGAAATTTTTGATCAGGTATCTGATATGGAAAAACAGATAGGTGAGTTATACGAACAGCTTGGAGATTTAAAAGGCAGGCTGAGTGATCTTTTGGAGGAAAATCATCGTCTTTCCATGGAGAATCATCATTTACGTAATCGTTTAGAAAGTACCGATGAGGATTTTAAGGAAGATGAGATTGTGGATCATTCAAAAGATATTCCTGGTGAGGGCTATGACAATCTGGCGAGACTGTATGAAGAAGGATTTCATATTTGTAATGTTCATTTTGGAAGTCCGCGTCAGGATGAAGACTGTTTGTTCTGTCTGTTATTTCTGAACAAAACGAAATAGGAAATAGTTTGGAATAGCTGTCTCTAGCATTAGGGACAGCTTTTCTAACATAGTAAGGATGGAAGTTGAGAATGATGCCATTATATGATGATGAACGACTTGATTATTTATTAGCGAAAGAGAATATGCATATCATCCAGAGTCCTACTGTGTT
This sequence comes from Virgibacillus sp. JSM 102003, assembly GCF_041949995.1. NCBI lineage: Bacteria > Bacillati > Bacillota > Bacilli > Caryophanales > Bacillaceae > Virgibacillus > Virgibacillus sp. JSM 102003. The sequence goes on along the minus strand of NZ_JBHFQH010000010.1, from coordinate 48,601 downwards.
TTCTTTTTCACTTGATGCTGTGCTGCTTGCACATTTTACATACGTGCCGATTAAGAAAGGGAATATATTGGATCTTTGTACAGGGAATGGAGTTATTCCACTTTTGCTTTCCCGGCGGACAAACGCATCGATAGTTGGAGTCGAAATTCAGGAAAGAATAATTGATATGGCAATGCGGAATGTTAAGCTGAATGATTTAGGTGATCAACTTACGATGATTCAAGGTGACTTAAAAGAAATGCAAGCTGAATTGGGTCACAGTAAATTTGATTTAGTAACATGTAATCCGCCATATTTTCGAACACCAGAAAAAACCGAGCATAATAAAAATGACTTCCTAACGATTGCCCGGCATGAAGTTTACTGTACATTGGAAGATGTCGTTAAGGCTTGCAAGTTGCATGTACGTCCTGGCGGGAAGGTTGCAATGGTACATCGGCCAGGAAGGCTGGTAGATATTATAGCGTTATTCCGTAAATACAGGCTTGAGCCAAAACGCATACAATTTGTTTACCCTAAAAAGGGACGGGAAGCGAATATGCTTTTAATTGAGGCGACCCGAGATGGAAAAGCGGATTTAACTACGCTTTCTCCATTATATATTTATAACGATGATAATACGTATACGAAGGAAGCAGAGGATATTATTTATGGACGTTAATGAACATACTGTTTATATTTTAAAATGTAAAGATAATTCACTATATACTGGTTACACAAATGATCTTGAGCATAGGGTAGCGATGCATGAACAGGGTAAAGGTGCTAAATACACACGTGGTCGCGGCCCTTTTCAAGTCGTATTTGTGGAGAGGTTTTCGACAAAAGAGGAAGCATTACAAAAGGAATATCAAATCAAACAGCTTACACGTAAGGGAAAATTTCAACTAATTCGGGACAAGCTGAAAGAAGTGATCCAATATGAACATACAGAAAAGCTTTGATAAACAGGTTCAAGGTGCTGTTTATGTTGTTCCAACTCCAATTGGAAATTTGGAGGACATTACCTTCCGGGCATTAAAAATATTGAAAAGTGCTTCTGTCATTGCTGCAGAAGATACAAGAAACACGAGAAAACTGCTCAGTCATTTTGAAATATCAACTCCGCTTGTCAGCTATCATGAACATAATAAAGAGAGCCGTGAAAAACAGCTGCTTGATCGTGTAAATAATGATGAGTTGGTTGCAATTGTAAGTGACGCGGGTATGCCAGCTATTTCTGACCCTGGGTATGAATTGGTTCAAGCGGCGATTGAAGCTGGTCACTCTGTAATAGTTTTACCCGGAGCAAATGCAGCATTATGTGCGCTGGTTGGGTCAGGGTTACCCGCTTCTGAATTTCACTTTTACGGATTTTTACCACGAAAAAAGAAAGATAAAGTGGCTGAGCTGGAGCGGATAAAAACCCTGCAGGCAACGATACTTTTTTATGAATCTCCGTATCGATTAAAGGATACGCTGAAAGTAATGCATGAACAGCTTGGTAACAGGCAAATAGTTGCAGCACGGGAGCTTACCAAGAAATTTGAAGAATATGCACGTGGAACAGTTGAGGAACTTCTATTGTGGGCTGAAGAAAATGAGCTTAAAGGTGAGTTCTGTTTGGTTGTAGAGGGGACGAGTGAGGCATCAGTTATTGAAAATGAGCTCTGGTGGAGTCACCTTTCCATTACTGATCATGTAACACATTACATAGACGAAGATGGCCTATCAAGTAAGGATGCAATTAAACGTGCTGCAACTGACAGAAACATGGCAAAACGTGCTGTATATCAGGCTTTTCATGTTGATGATACTAATTAAAGGCTGCTTTCTAGAATTAACGAGTTCAGTTTTTGCCAGAGAAAAATGCGACTACCATTAGAAATCACATAATGATCAGCATACATTTCGCCCCTGCTGTTGGAGAATCGATTTTTTAACGGAACGAGGATCCGTCTCACCCTTCCGAGAGCATCTTTTCTGCTATTTAGCGGAATGAGGATTCACTTCGATTGTTTGGCGGATCCTCATTTTGAGTGGCAACACATCAGCCTCTTATTGATAGTATAATCCTGCTAGATTAAGCCGCAAACTTTTCCGTTTTATGCCTATGAGGCTGAAGTGTTACCCTAAGGAACGCGTTATAGCAGGCAAGTATTTTTCCGCACTGTGCCGTAGTCAATAGATGATTGCCAGCAACAAAACAGCATTAAAAAAGTGGCTGACGATTTGAATCGCGTCAGCCACTTTTATCACATACTATTTGTTTAATCGTGCTTGGACTTCATTAATGAGTTCCTGTGCTCCTTCAGGACTAAGAACAATTTTGCCATTTGCTAATGATAAGTTCTCATCAGAAGTATCCCCAGTTATCTGACAAGTCATATTTGGCTTGTATTTTTGTAGCACAATTTTATCATTATCAACATAAATTTCCAAAGCGTCTTTTACATGAATATCAAGTGTACGGCGTAATTCGATTGGAATAACTACTCGACCCAGTTCGTCAACCTTTCGTACAATTCCTGTAGATTTCAAATTCCATTCTCCCCTCTAACGGATAGAAAAACGTGACATATCACTAAATGTAAGTGATGGTTAGCCTTTCTATTACTTACTTTAATAAATTTTTTTCGGCATGTTTCGACATGTACATTAAATATATACTATCAACCATTGCTAATAGTGTCAACAAATTTTTAGCTTAAATTGTGAAAATTTGGTTAACTACTTAATTAGTTAATTATTCCGTTAAGTATCGTTATTTTGAAACAAAAGAGGGGCAATAGGTAATAATCTTTTAGTATTGAATGTTTAATGTCACGTAAGTGGAAAACTTATGATAAAATCGCTACAATAAGAATTAGTGATTGAGGAGGTAAGAAATAATGCCAAAAGAGCAAAAAACATTTTATATAACAACACCAATATATTATCCAAGTGGCAATTTACATATTGGACATGCTTATTCGACTGTGGCAGGAGATGCAATTGCCCGGTATAAGCGATTACGCGGGTATGAGGTAATGTACCTTACTGGAACTGATGAACACGGCCAAAAAATCCAGCGTAAAGCGAAAGAAAAAAATATGGAGCCACAAGCATATGTCGATGAAATTGTAAGTGGGATTCAGGATCTTTGGAAAAAATTAAAAATAACAAATGATGATTTTATCCGTACAACCGAGGAACGTCATAAAAAAGTTGTCGCACAGATATTTGACCAGCTTTTGAAACAAGGTGATATTTATCTGGATGAATATGAAGGGTGGTATTGTACATCATGTGAATCCTTCTTTACAGAGCGCCAGCTAGATGACGGCCATTGTCCGGATTGTGGTGGTCCTGTTGAAAAAGTAAAAGAGGAATCATACTTCTTCAAGATGAGTAAGTATGTTGACAGGCTTCTTGCATTTTATGAAGAGAATCCGCAGTTCATTCAGCCGGAGAGCCGCAAGAATGAAATGCTGAACAACTTTATTAAACCAGGATTAGAGGATTTGGCGGTATCAAGGACTACTTTTGATTGGGGCGTAAAGGTTCCTGGTGATCCGAAGCACGTTATTTATGTATGGATCGATGCACTCACAAATTATATCACGGCACTCGGATACGGAACGGATGATGATGGTTTATATCAGAAATTCTGGCCTGCTGATGTTCACTTGATGAGCAAGGAAATAGTCCGATTCCATACCATCTATTGGCCGATTATGTTAATGGCGTTGGATTTGCCGCTGCCGACAAAAGTCTTTTCACATGGATGGATTTTAATGAAAGACGGTAAAATGTCCAAGTCAAAAGGAAACGTAGTAGATCCGATTAAGTTAACGGATCGTTATGGTCTTGATGCACTTCGTTATTATTTACTACGTGAAGTTCCATTTGGATCTGATGGTGTGTTTACCCCTGAAGGCTTTGTGGATCGGACAAATTATGATCTTGCGAATGACCTTGGAAACTTACTAAATCGTACGGTTGCGATGATTGATAAGTATTTTGATGGGGAAATCCCCGCATATAAGGCTTCTGAGACAGAGATTGAACAATCACTTGAAACGTTACAGAAAGAAACCATTGCGAAAGTGGAAGACTCAATGGAAAATATGCAATTCTCTGTTGCGTTAGCCTCATTGTGGCAGCTTATTAGTCGTACGAATAAATATATTGATGAAACGGAGCCATGGATATTAGCTAAAGATGAAACGAAAAAAGACCGTTTAGGTAATGTAATGGCCCACCTTGTTGAGTCATTACGTAAAGTATCGATTATGCTTCAGCCATTCCTGACTGAAGCACCAGCAGAAATCTTCAAACAGCTAGGTGTTACAGAGGATTCGTTGAAAGAATGGGATAGTGTTCATTTGAATGCGGAAATTAAAGCAGGAACACCTGTTGATAAAGGAGAACCTATCTTTCCTCGTTTAGAAGTAGAAAAAGAAGTAGAAATAATTAAGGCAATGATGCAAAAACCGGCCCAAGAGAAGAATGCCGAAGAACAGGCACCAGAGCCAAAAGAGGAAATTGCGTTTGATGACTTTATGAAGCTTGATATGCGTGTTGCTGAAGTTCTTAAAGCAGATACAATAAAAAAGGCTGACAAACTATTAAAGCTGCAGCTGGATATTGGGACTGAAAAACGTCAGGTCGTATCGGGTATTGCAGAGCACTATAAACCTGAAGATTTAGTAGGGAAAAAGGTAATCTGTGTAACAAACCTGAAAGCCGTTAAACTGCGTGGAGAGATGTCAGAAGGAATGATTCTCTGTGGTGAAGATAATACAGGGAAGTTAGTTCTTGCTTCAGTTGAACAAACGCTGCCAAATGGTTCAGTTGTGAAGTAAATTTAGGAAAAGGTCAGCTCAATGAGTATGGCCTTTTCTATATTTAGCAGATACAAAAAGTATAACTACTTTCTTACTGTATAAGTGCAACTAAGGCATGACAAGTTTTTTAATGAAGGAGTGATTTATGTGCTATTTGACACACATGTCCATTTGAATGCAGCACAGTTTTCAGAGGACCGTGATGAAACGATCCAGCGGGCATTTGATGCTGGAGTAAAATATATGGTAGTGGTTGGATTTGACCGTGAAACAATTCCGCCAGCGCTTGAAATAGCTGAACAATACGAAACAATCTATGCAGCGGTTGGCTGGCATCCAGTAGATGCGGTTGATATGACAGATGAAGACTTAGCCTGGATTGAAGAATTATCTGCACACCCAAAAGTAGTTGCTATAGGAGAGATGGGCTTAGACTATCATTGGGATAAGTCCCCGAAAGAAGTTCAAAAGGACGTCTTTCGAAAGCAAATACAACTAGCTAAGAAAGTTAATATGCCAATAATTATTCATAACCGGGAGGCAACAGAAGATATTATCGAAATTTTACAGGAAGAGAATGCAAAAGAAATTGGCGGAATCATGCATTGCTATAACGATTCAGTTGATTATGTACAAGCATGCCTGGATATGAATTTCCACATATCGCTTGGAGGACCAGTGACATTTAAAAATGCGACAATGCCAAAAGAGGTAGCTGTTGAAGTACCTTCAGAACGATTACTGGTAGAAACGGATGCACCATTCCTTGCACCACATCCAAACAGAGGAAAACGCAACGAGCCCTCCTATGTTAAATTGGTGGCAGAGAAAATTGCTGAACTAAGGGATGTCCCATTCGATGAACTCAGTCGGATTACGACAGAAAACGCCTTTTCTTTATTTAAAATTGGAAAAAATACATGAAATTTGCTGAAATATAAGTGTAATAATCCACATAGTTATGGGTATTCTTTTGAGACTGGCTCTAATGTCAGTCTCTTTTTTTATGTAAAAAAACAAGTTATGCCAAGGTCTGAGAGGTGGTTGTTATACAAGGGTAATTATTTGTAACTTGAATGTAAACAAACCGTAAACGGATTATCGTTGAAATTGCATACAAGTATTACTATAATCAAAGTCGCAATAGAAGGAGGCAAAAAGCATGAAAATTTTTTCAAAGCTGTTGCCGGCGTCTAAAATGAAGCTGGTTATTTCTGTTATTGGTGTATTGGCACTGGTTGTGTTTTCTGGAGTTACACTTTTTGAAGCAACGAAAGCAGAAGTGGTAGTAACAGAAAATGGTAAAGAACAAACAGTAAAGACACACGCAAACACAGTAGAAGAACTACTGGCTGAATTAGGGATTAATTTTAGTAAACATGATAAACTTTCACATGATATGGATGCACAAATAGACGATGAAATGAACATTACATACAAAGAAGCTAATAAAATAACGGTAACAATAGATGGCAAAGAACAAACTTATCATACAACGATGGATACAGTTGGAGAATTCCTAAAGGAAAACAACATGACCTTATCAAAGCATGATGAAGTTTCACATGATAAATCAGATGCGGTTAGTGAAGGACTTGAGCTTTCCATCGATAAAGCATTTCAAATCACGATCAATGATGGCGGTAAGAATAAGAAAGTTTGGACTAACGGTGGAACAGTCGATCAGGTATTAGAAGAAAGTAAAATTTCCTACGATAAATCAGATAAAATTAAAGCAAACACAGATGGAAAGGTAACCGAAAATACCACTATTAAGGTAGTCCGTGTTGAAAAAGAAACTGTTGAAGTAGAGGAAAAAATTGATTATAAAACAGAAAAACGCGAAGATAAAAATCTTGAAAAAGGGAAAAAACGCGTTATAGAAGAAGGTAATGAAGGACTTTTAGTTAAAAAATTTGAAGTTACCAAAGAAAATGGCAAGGAAGTTAATCGCAAACTTATCAGCGAAAAGGTAAAGCAAGAAAGTGAAAACCGTGTGGTTGCATTCGGTACGAAAGAAGAGAAAGAATTAGTTACAGTTTCTAGCAGCAGTAATGATTCTGATAAATCTGGCGGAAAAGTATTTTCGATGCGGGTAACTGCATATAGCGCTGATTGTGCTGGATGTTCAGGTTATACTGCCACAGGAATTAATTTAAATGCGAATCCGAATAAAAAAGTCGTTTCAGTTGACCCAAGTGTTATACCATTAGGATCAACCGTATGGGTAGAAGGGTACGGAACTGCAATTGCTGGAGATACTGGTGGCGGTGTTAATGGTAACCATGTTGATGTCCATTTACCAACCAGGGCTGATGCATTAGCCTTTGGAACCAGATATAATGTAAAAGTTAAAGTGCTTGATTAATACATGATAAAATGCTCTTACCATGATAAAGTGGTAAGAGCATTTATTTATTATTGAAAAGAGGATATACATTGATGATCAAAGAGATTATTGTTGTTGAGGGTCGTGATGATACAGCTAAAATCCGTCAAGCTGTTGAGGCAGATACAATCGAGACAAATGGATCAGCTATTGATAACATAATTCTAAAACAAATACAGCATGCTAAGGCTAAACGTGGCGTTATTATTTTTACCGATCCTGATTATCCAGGTGAGCGTATTCGTCAAATTATTGATAATGCTGTTCCTGGCTGTAAACATGCTTTTTTAACACGTGATAATGCTCGCGCGAAGCAGTCTAATAAAAGTCTTGGGATTGAACATGCATCAATCGCAGCAATCCGAAAGTCATTACAGGATGTTTATGAACTGAAAAATCACGAAGACAGTGAAATTACCAGGGAAGATCTGATCACATATGGGTTAATAGGAAGTCCAAAAGCAAGTTACAGAAGAGAACGTCTTGGTGAATTACTTCAAATAGGACATACCAATGGGAAACAGCTGCTTAAGCGTCTTACTATGTTTCAGATATCAAAAGCCCAATTTGAAAAGTCGATAAACCAAGTACTGCGGGAGGAAAATAATGCCAAATAAAAAAATTGCTACCCCTAAACGGACACAGGAAATACTGAAAAAATATGGATTTTCCTTTAAAAAAAGCTTGGGACAAAACTTTCTAATCGATGTAAATATCCTGGAAAATATCATTAAGCAAGTTGGAATCGATAAATCGACCACAGCGATTGAAATTGGTCCAGGTATTGGAGCATTAACAGAGCAGTTGGCAATTCACGCTGATAAAGTGATCGCCTATGAAATTGATCAGCGTTTACTGCCTATTTTGGAAGATACACTAAAAGAATATGAAAATGTCCAGGTTGTTCACCAGGATATATTGGATGCAAATGTTGATGAAATGATTAAGAATCACCTCAAACCAGATCAATTGGTTCATGTTGTGGCGAATTTGCCGTATTATATTACAACTCCAATTTTAACGAAATTGTTACGTGATAAACTACCTGTAACAAGTTACACTGTAATGATTCAAAAAGAAGTTGCTGAGCGAATGGCAGCCAAGCCAAACAATAAGAGCTATGGTTCATTAACGATTGCTGTTCAATATTATACAAATGCTGAAGTATTAATGAATGTCCCTAAAAGTGTCTTCATGCCGCAACCAAATGTGGATTCAAGTATTTTGAGGCTGACAACCAGGAATGAACCACCTGTTCAAGTGGATGATGAGGATTACTTTTTTGCACTTGTGCAGGCGTGTTTTGCACAAAGAAGAAAAACATTGCGAAATAATCTGGTTCGTTATTTTAATGATGCATATGACAAAGAAATGATTTCTGCGATACTTGAACGAATTAGTATTGATGGAACAAGGCGTGGAGAGTCATTAAGTATGCATGAATTTGCAGTATTGGCTAATGCATTTTTCCGAGCTGCAGAAAATTAATAAAAAGCTACTGCTCTTTCATCAGGAGCAGGTGAATGACAATATAATTAGCCCACAGAAACGCATGGATAGCAATCCATGCGTTTAAATTATTTGCCTTATTTAATTAAAGGCACAGAAGAGCCCTTTTTTTCATAGTCTATGGATAGGATATGCTTTCATCCGAGTGAAGGCTGTGAGGTGGCTTTATGAGCTTTTCAATAGGTGAATTAGTAACACGTATATCACATAAACATGATTTGTTGTTTCGTATTGCATCGTTGACAGAGGATGCTGCAGTAGTTCACGGCGAAGATATTCGTCTCGTTGCAGATGCTTCGTTGGACGATTTAACACATGTACAGGAACGGGATTTACAAAAAAGAAAACAGAAAGAAAAAGAACAGGAAGAATTCTCTTACAGGCTATTTCGTCAGGACTATCAATTAATGAAAGAAAAACGTGATTATCAGTCAAGTGACGGGTATCAGAACACATCCAGTTTTTTTCAATTGCCAGCAAAGGTGCTGCACATAGATGGGGATCGAACCTATTTAAGAAAATGTATTGAATTATATAAGCGAATGGGGTTGCAGGTTCATGGCGTTTACGTTAACGAGAAAGAGATGCCATTTGAAATTGGCACATTAATTGAAAAAATCCAGCCAAATATTATAGTCATAACAGGTCATGATGCCTTTTCAAAAAATAAAGGTCTCAAAAATGACCTTCGTGCTTATCGTCATTCCAAATATTTTGCAGAAACCGTCCGTGCAGCACGGCAAAAGGATCCACACTTAGATCAGCTTGTAATATTTGCTGGCGCCTGTCAATCTCACTTTGAATCACTGATTAGAGCAGGAGCAAATTTCGCAAGCTCCCCATCACGGATAAATATTCATGCATTGGACCCAGTTTATATAGCAGCAAAAATTGCCTACACTCCATTTATGGAGAAGGTTAGCGTATGGGATGCGTTGCGCAATACATTAACTGGCGAGAAAGGTATGGGTGGAGTAGAAACTAGAGGTCTCCTCAGAACGGGGATGCCATATATTGCGGAAGAAGAATCCGAAGAGTAAAGCTGATGCACTAGACATCAGCTTTACTTATTGAAAGTTACTGCAGGAGTTTAACGAGCTTTAATTAAAAGATTGCACTACAAAATTTAGATTTCTAAACTGGCTAAATGTAATTTCGTTCGGGTCTTTTTAGCGATAAGCCAAGATTTCTAACAAAAATTAATACATAATTTGTTAACATTTTGAAATAATAGGCAGAAAGGCTGAATTTACTTGTTGACATAGAAAAAGATATACTGTTATAATGTTATGTTTTATTTGACGATTATACAAGCTTGTGATATTATATTAATAGTGAGGTGGAGTATAGTGGCTAAAACATTAATAGAAATTAAGCAAGGTCTTGAATGCCAAATTGGAAAGCGATTAAAACTTAAAGCCAATGGCGGTAGAAGAAAAACAATTGAACGATGCGGCATATTGGCGGAAACATATCCTTCTGTTTTCATTGTTGAACTAGACCAAGATGAGAATTCATTCGAACGTGTTTCATATAGCTATGCAGACGTGTTAACAGAAACTGTAGAATTGAACTTTAACGAAGAGAGAGCATTGATGGTAGAGCAGTAAACTTAAGTTTACTGCTTATATTTTTAGCAGTTAAGAACCAATATGGCTGCCAAATGCGCAGTCCCCATCTAGTCATGAATATGAATTTAATCGAATTAGAGACATTTTCCTTATAGCAGATGAGGTTTTGCGGACACCAGGGACCTTATTTAGCACATATTGCCTTTATTAACCATGATATATGCAAAATAAGGGCTTCTGTGTCCGGATAAGTTCGACGAACGATAAGCCAAGTTTTCTAATCTGAAAAGGGGGAGCAGAGATGGAATCATTGGAGAGGTTTTCGGTCAAAGAGATATGGGAACAGATTGACCAGCAGTTGCAAGCAAATAAAGCCCCGTATAAAGAAACGAATGCAGTCTATGAGTTCCATTTAATGAATGATGTTGATGTTGTGAAGTACCAATTGGAGTTTACGGATGGTGAGGCAACAGTTCATTATACGAATGAGAAAGAATCGGACTGTATCTTGAAAATGAAAGTAAAACATTTTAAAAAGTTTCTGCTTGGGAATTTAAATAGCACGACAGCATTTATGACAGGGAAGCTTAAAATCGATGGTAATATAAATTTAGCACTAAAATTAGAAAATATGCTGAAGCAGTATCAATTTGAAAGTTAAATTATTTCCTTTTTTGTATACATATAACTGGAGTATGGTGCGGATAAATACATAAGCTATACATGTCGTAGGAATAAACTCTTATACGAAAGGGGATGTTCTTTCATGGCTAGACGTGGCGGAATAATGTCAGACCAACTGAAAGAAGAAATTGCCAAAGAGTTAGGCTTTTACGACACAGTACAACAAGAAGGCTGGGGCGGCATTAAGTCGAGAGATGCTGGGAACATGGTGAAACACGCACTTGAAATGGCCGAGCGAAATATGAACCCGAATGGCAGACCCTAAATGGGTTTGCCATTTTTTCGCAGTTAAGAAACCACCATGGCTGCTAAAATGTGCAGCCACCACCTATTATGAAAATTATTTTGAATATAGCAGATTCAAGGTTTTGCGGACACCAGAGACCTTATTTAGCAGAAATCCACGAAAATGGTGGTATTTGCGGACACCAGGGACCTTATTTCACATAAATACAGTCAAATAACCATGATATAAGTGAAATAAGGGCTTCTGTGTCCGGTTAACTTCGAGAAGGTTACTTTTATATAGAAATAGCGTCTCCTGTGTCCGTTAAAATCAAGTCAGAGAGGTATTTTCATACAAAAGTATAAATCCTTTCTTATTGCATAAGTGTAACTAAGGCACTCGCCATTAAGGCTTGGCGAATGCCAAGTTTTCTAAGCAATTAAGTATAGATTTATTTTCTAATTAGGTAGTGGAAAAACGAAAAGACATCAGGCAGAACATTTGGAGATCAAACAAATAGCATAAAAAATTTACTGCGGCTCGATACAGTTGCCTCCGCTTTTCTTATAATCCAGTTAAGGCTCTCTAGGGTTCGCAACATAAGCAACCAGACACTTCGAACGAAAAACCACTCGTTCTACAGTTTTTTTGCTTATATGGTCACCACAAACCAGTCGCCTTCACTTTTAATTATATGATACAATTTGGTATAGTTTTAAAAAGTGGGTGACGGAGATGGTTTTATTTGAAAGAGCGCCAGCCAAAATAAATTTGTCGCTTGACGTCCTCGGTAAACGAGATGATGGATATCATGAGGTAGAAATGATAATGACATCTGTAGATTTAGCTGATCGTGTTGAACTATATTCGGTTGATGGAGATAGAATAGAGGTATCTGCTGATAACCAGTATGTTCCAAATGATGAGCGGAATCTTGCATATAAAGCAGCACTTGCTTTCAAAAATAAATACCGGATAAATCTTGGCGTTCGAATTGAAATAGAAAAAAACATACCCGTGTCAGCTGGTCTTGGTGGTGGAAGTAGTGATGCTGCTGCTGTATTGCGTGGGCTTAACCGTATGTGGTCTGTAGGTGCATCTTTAAAGGAATTAGCTGAATTAGGGGAAAGCATTGGATCTGATGTGCCATTTTGTATTTATAGCACTACTGCACTCGGCACTGGTCATGGCGAGAAAATTCGTGAATTGCCTGCACCGCCCCCTTGTTTCGTTATATTGGCAAAACCGAATATTGGAATTTCCACACGGAGTATTTTTCAAAAAGTAAATCTACAAGAAATTTCACACCCAAATACAAATGAAATCATCCGTGCTTTGGAAGAAAAAAGTTTCTCGAACTTATGTGCAAATATCGGTAATGCGTTGGAAACTGTGACATTTTCCTTTTGTCCGGATGTACAGCATATTAAGGAAAAAATGGTAGAAGCAGGAGCCACCGGTGTACTGATGAGTGGAAGTGGTCCAACCGTTGCGGGGCTTGTCGAACACTATAGCAAAGCAAAACGTATTTATAACGGGTTAAGGGGATTCTGTAACCAGGTCTTTATCGTTCAACTACTTGATCGTCGTTAAAACTTGCTTAAATACGTATGATGATGATATAGTTGATGAAAATCATTCGGTTTTAGAGGTGTATTTATGAAAAGAAGTGATCGATTAGTCTCCTTAACAAATTATTTTTTTGAAAATCCTAAAAAACATACGTCACTGCCGTTTTTTTCCACTAAGTATAATGCTGCCAAATCATCTATAAGTGAGGATTTGGATATTGTTGATCGCGTAATGCGGGAAGAAGGAATAGGTCATTTGCAAACACTCCCTGGTGCCGCAGGTGGTGTCAGATATATTCCAAACCTCTCAGGAGAAAACAGCAAGCAGTTTATACAGGATCTCTGTAATACGTTGGAGGACCCTGCTAGAATTCTTCCTGGCGGCTATTTATATATGAGTGATATTCTTGGTAACCCAAACACAGTTAAGCAAATTGGACGAGTGCTGGCTTCTGCATTCTCTGACTTGGGAATTAATGTTGTGGTTACAGTTGCAACGAAAGGAATTCCACTTGCGTATGCAGTGGCATCTTTTCTTAATGTTCCTGTCGTGATTGTCAGAAGGGATCCAAAAGTAACAGAAGGGTCGTCTGTAAGCATCAATTATGTTTCAGGTTCATCCAGGAAGATTCAGACGATGGTTTTGCCAAAGCGAAGTTTACAGGACAATGCCAATGTATGTATTATTGACGACTTTATGAAAGCTGGTGGCACCATTACGGGAATGACTAGCCTTTTAGATGAATTTAATGCAAACGTAAAGGCTATCGGTGTTCTGGCAGAAGCAGACGATGAGGAAGACGAACGCGTTGTCGATAATTATACTTCGTTAATTAAAATTACCAATGTGGATATAAAACAGAAAAATATTGAGGTTTTGCCAGGTAATTTTCATAGCTGAATCAAATAAAAATCTTTCATAAATTGAAAGATTTTTATTTTTTTGCCTTTTTTTGGTTTTTTTCAAATTTTTTTTTAAAATAGGCAGGAATTCTCATTGTTTTGTTGAATTATTGATAATAAGTTCAAAAGGGAAAAGGTGGTGAAACATCATGGAAGTAACTGACGTAAGATTACGCCGCGTTAACACAGAGGGAAGAATGCGAGCAATTGCATCGATTACTTTGGATCAGGAGTTTGTTGTCCATGATATCCGTGTCATCGATGGAAATAATGGATTGTTTGTAGCTATGCCATCCAAACGTACTCCTGACGGTGAATTCAGGGATATTGCACATCCCATTAATTCCAATACTCGTGCAAAAATACAGGACGCGGTACTTGAAGAATACCGTCGTGCTGGTGAAGAAGAAGTGCGATATGAAGAAGCGGGCGCTTCCTAAAAACATGATCAACGAGAGGTCTAATCTGCATCCAGGTTAGCCTTCTTTTTTTGTAATTCTATAAAATCAGAGTCGTTTTTCCTAACGGGTTTAGGTACAAGGAAATACATAGATAGTACACTAATTCCGAACCCAAATGAGGGTTTTTTAGAAAACTCGGCTTATCGCCAAGAGTTAATATAGATAAGCCTTAGTTGCACTTATGCAGTAAAAAAGTATTTATACTTTCTTATCTGCCAAACAAATAACGGAACGAGGATCCGCCAACCAATCGAAGTGAATCCTCGTTCCGTTAAATAGCAAAAAAGGTGCTCTCGTAGGGGTGGGCCGGATCCTCATTCCGCTAAATGCAAAAAATCAGCCAAATTTGAGGTGAAAAAGACAAATAGCGGAATGAGGATTCATCCCGATGCTAAAAACAAGAGTTTTCAAGCAAATAACGGAACGAGGATCCGCCAACCAATCGAAGCGGATCCTCATTCCGCTAAATGCAAAAAATCAGCCAAAATTGAGGTAAAAAAGACAAATAGCGGAATGAGGATTCATCCCGATGCTAAAAACAAGAGTTTTCAAACAAATAACGGAACGAGGATCCGCCAGCCAATCGAAGTGGATCCTCATTCCGCTAATAGCAGAAAAGGTGCCCTCGTAGGGGTGAGCCGGATCCTCGTTCCGTTAAAAATGGGTTCTGCAACAACAGGGGCGAAATGTATGCTGATTATTAAGTAATACCTCACAGTATATCGATTTTTATTTCAGGAACAACAATCTACTAAAATGCAACCTTTTTCCAAAAATTATTAATCTCCATATTCTTGTATCTGTTGAAATCATCTCTTTTTTGAGATATATTCATAATGGATAATTAGAATGGAGGATTCTTCATGGCGAACCGTTATGCTATCATTCTTGCAGCCGGACAGGGCACAAGAATGAAGTCAAAATTATATAAAGTGCTACACCCTGTTTTAGGTCGTCCAATGCTGCAGCATGTGATAGGACAATTAAACACTGTGCAGCTGGAAGATATGGTTACTGTTGTGGGGCATGGTGCTGAAAAAGTGTCTGACCATATTGGAGACCAAAGCAGGCTTGTCATTCAGGAAGAACAGTTAGGAACCGGACATGCCGTAATACAGGCAGAGGAGTTATTAAAAGATAAGAATGGAACGACAATTGTAGTGTGTGGAGACACGCCGCTAATTACAAGTGAAACATACCAAGCGCTTTTTGATCATCATGAACGAGAAGGCGCTAAGGCGACCATTTTAACAACAAAACTTTCAAACCCTACAGGTTACGGTAGGGTTATTCGTAATGAAAACAATGAAGTAGAGCGGATTGTAGAACACAAAGATGCAGATGACCAGGAACTGTTAGTTAATGAAATTAATACAGGTACATACTGTTTTGACAACAAAGCATTGTTTGAGGCTCTGCAAAAAGTTTCAAATGATAACGTGCAAGGTGAATATTATTTACCAGATGTAATTGAAATCTTGCGAAGTGAGGACGAGAAGGTTAGTGCCTCAATCACACCAGATTCTGAAGAAACCCTTGGTGTTAATGACCGTGTGGCGTTAGCTCAGGCGGAAGCAGCAATGAAAAAGCGTATCAATGAAAAACATATGCGAAATGGAGTTACAATTTTAGATCCAGATAACACATATATAAGCCCAGATGTTATAATTGAACAGGATGTCCTGATACATCCTGGGTCAATTATAAAGGGTGAATCAATTATAAAAACTGATGCTGAAATAGGCCCGCATAGTGAAATTATTAATTGTTCAGTTGGTGAAGCAAGTACTGTTAAACAAAGTGTTGCCAAAGATAGTAAAATAGGCAGTCGTGTGCAGATTGGACCATATGCTCATATCCGGCCAGAAGCATCAATCGGCGATGAAGCAAAAATCGGGAACTTTGTTGAAGTGAAAAAGACAGTCATCGGAGATAAAAGTAAAGTCTCCCACTTAAGTTACATTGGTGATGCAGAAGTTGGAAGTAATGTTAATATCGGTTGTGGAACGATTACGGTTAACTATGATGGAAAAAATAAATATTTAACCACAATTGAAGATGATTCGTTTATTGGCTGCAATTCTAATCTTATTGCTCCTGTTACAGTAGGGAAAGGTTCTTATGTTGCTGCAGGATCAACGATTACGAAGGATGTCCCTGAAGATTCGTTATCTGTTGCGCGTGCAAGACAAACGAATAAAGAAGGCTATGCATCAAGGATAAAAAACAGAAATAAAAACTAACGGAGGGTTATCTCATGGCATCTAGCTACAAGGATCGGTCTTTGAAAGTCTTTTCATTGAATTCAAATCGTAAATTAGCGGAGGACATCGCAAGCCATATTGGCACAACATTAGGTGAGTGTACGGTTTCTGCTTTTAGTGATGGTGAAATTCAAATTAATATTGAAGAAAGCATTCGCGGCTGTGACGTGTATGTTGTTCAATCAACTTGTGCTCCAGTCAACACGCACATTATGGAGCTATTAATTATGATTGATGCACTAAAACGAGCTTCAGCAAGATCAATCAATATTGTTATGCCATACTACGGTTATGCCAGACAAGACCGTAAAGCAAAGTCAAGAGAACCAATTGCTGCTAAGCTTGTAGCTGATTTGCTTGAGACAGCTGGCGCTAGTCGTGTAATTACACTGGATTTGCATGCGCCACAAATTCAAGGTTTCTTTGATGTGCCGATAGATCACTTGCAAGGTGTGCCAATTTTGTCTAATTACTTTGAAACGAAGAATTTTGAGGACTTAGTTATCGTTTCCCCTGATCATGGTGGTGTAACACGTGCACGAAAAATGGCCGATCGTCTTAAAGCACCAATCGGTATAATTGATAAACGGCGTCCACGTCCAAATGTTGCAGAAGTTATGAATATCGTTGGTAATATTGAAGGCAAGACAGCAATTCTTATAGATGATATTATTGATACTGCAGGTACAATTACACTGGCAGCGAATGCATTAATTGAAAACGGTGCTAAAGAAGTTTATGCCTGCTGTACGCATCCTGTTTTATCAGGTCCAGCGATTGAACGAATTGATAATTCGAAAATAAAAGAATTGATTATTACGAACTCAATTCCACTTCCTGAAGAGAAACAAAGTGATAAAATTACTGAATTATCGGTTGCACCATTAATTGGTGAAGCAATTATTCGTATACATGAATTGCAATCGGTAAGTATTTTATTCGATTAAACGTTTGAAATGATAAAAATACGGGAATAAAAAATGCGTAGAAATTTTGTCTATTACTAAAATTATGTTTTAATAGTAAGAGATGATCAGCAAACTTTTGCTTATCGCTACTTGATGGCGAAAGCTTTAGTTACTAGGAAAGATTTTTGCCATATAAACTTGGTGAAGTTCCAGGTTTTTAAATAATGGAGGGTGATAAACATGGCAGTAAAACTAAAAGCAACAAAACGGGAAGATCATTCAAAATCTGCAACAAAACAAATCCGTGAAAGTGGACATGTACCATCAGTTGTATATGGAAAAGATAAGGATTCTAAAGCGATTGCTGTAAATAGCATTGACTTAGTGAAAACGGTTCGTGACGAAGGCAGAAACGCGATAATATCACTTGAAATTGAGGGTGATAAAGCGGAAGATGTAATGTTGCACGAATATCAAATGGATTCACTTAAAGATGAATTAATTCACGCTGATTTCTATATCGTAAATATGGCTGAGGAAATGGACGTAGAAGTACCATTGAATCTCGAGGGTGAGGCAATTGGTGCTAAAGAAGGCGGTGTCCTGCAGCAGCCATTATTTGAATTACAGGTAAGAGCGAAACCTGCAGATATTCCTGAGCAAATCTCTGTTGATGTTTCAGAACTTGGAATCGGTGATACGATTGCAATTTCCGATTTACCAAAAGCAAGTAAATATGAATTTCTAGAAGATGCAGATACCACTGTTGCAACGGTAGTACCACCAGATACATTGGATGAGACCGACGAGGAAGTAGATGAAAATGCTGAACCTGAACTGGTTGGTGCGAAAGACGACGATGAAGAAGAGTAAATAAGTTTTGGACTTAAGCATATGAACCCTCCTATATCTTTATAGGAGGGTTTTGCTTTATTTTCTGACATAAAGACAGTACAATATAAAAAGTTAGATAAACTCGTCCATAAAGGAAGTAGCAGAATGAAATGTATCGTTGGGTTAGGTAATCCAGGAAGAAAATTTAAAAAAACACGCCATAATATTGGGTTTATGGTAATTGATGAATTAGTGGATCGCCACAATTGGAAACTAAAGAAGGACAAGTTTAATGGAAAATCAACGGTTGAGTTTCTTGGAGATGAAAAAGTTATTCTCCTGCAGCCTCAAACATATATGAACCTCTCTGGTGGATCTATTCGTCCGTTAATGGATTTTTATAATATTGATGTTGATGATATTCTTGTAATTTATGATGATCTCGATCTGCCAACGGGAAAAATTCGGTTGCGTCAAAAAGGCAGTCACGGCGGTCATAATGGAATTCGTTCCACTATTGAACATTTAGGCACCAAAGAATTTAAACGGCTTAGAATTGGGATAGGACGTCCTTCAGGGCCAATACAAGTAGTTGACTATGTACTTGGATCATTTCCAAAAGAAAAACAGGAAGCAGTTGATTCCGGTATTCAAAAGGCAGCAGATGCATGTGAAGCGTGGTTAGAAAAGTCATTTCCCGAAGTAATGAATGAATTTAATAATTAGAAATCACATATAGTATAAAAAGATGCTTTTCGGATAAACTTTATTATACCCCATGTTTATTCGAGGAGGTTTTTGTATGTCTATTGTCTACAAATGCAGACATTGTGGACAAGAAATTGGTAAATTAGATCAGCAAGTAGTAGATACATCGATGCTGGGGTGGAACAAATTGTCAGCTGAAGATAAACAGGAAATGATTCAATATCAAAATAATGGTGATGTCCATATTAAAACCATTTGTGAAAACTGTGAAGAATCACTTGGCAATCATCCACAGTATCATGAGTTAGATTATTTTATACAATAACATACGTAAAGAAGCTTTGGTTATTTCAAAAGCGTGCATGTCGGTTAGCAACGTAAGTAAAAAAACACTTATTGCTGAGCGATGGAGCTCAACGCTAACCAAGGCATTTTTGCACTTAAGCAGGTGGGGAAAAATGAAAGGGATTAATGAATATTTACGATCAAAAGAAGATGTTGAATCAATAATTAATGGAATTTCCGGCGGCATGAAGGAACAGCTTGTTGCGGGGCTGTCAGGCTCCGCAAGAAGTTTACTTGTGTCTGTTATTAATGAATCATTACATAAACCAGTCTTACTAATCACACATCAACTTGTACAAGCGCAACAATTGTATGATGACCTTGCAGAGTTTATGGGTGATAAACAAATCCACTTGTATCCTGTAAACGAATTGATTGCTTCAGAGATTGCTGTTGCAAGTCCTGAATTAAGAAGCCAGCGCATAGATGCATTGACTGAGTGGTCACAAAGCGAGTCAGGAATCTTAATTGCCCCAGTCGCTGCTTTGAAGCGTATTTTACCACCAGCAAGTTATTGGCGTGATTATCAGTTACGTTTTACCTTTGGTGAGGAAATTGACGTCGAGGATTACCTATCATCCTTAGTAGATATGGGTTATGAACGGACAGCAATGGTAACAGCACCAGGAGAGTTCAGTCGACGAGGCGGCATTATCGATATATATCCTGTAACAGAATTAAACCCTGTCCGTATTGAGCTATTTGACGAAGAAATAGACTCTATACGCTTTTTTGATGCGGAATCTCAACGGTCATTGGATAAAAAGAAGGAAATTATAATTGGTCCCGCTACTGAACTTTTGTTAAGTGAGGAAGACATGGTAACAGGAGCGCAGCGTGTGGAAAACGCCTTATCTGATTCACTGACAAAATTAAAAAAACCGGAAGCGAAAGAAACACTGATTGAGGTAATGGAACATGATATTGAACGGCTAAAGAATCTGGAACGTTTTCAGGAAATGTATAAATATATTGGTTTTCTCTATAATAATCCTGCTAGTTTGTTAGATTATTTACCTTCAAATGGTATGGTTATAATGGATGAAATGAGCAGAATCCAAGAAACGGCAACGCATTTGGACTCAGAGGAAGCAGAGTGGTACAGCAGCCTGTTAGAGTCGAATAAAATGGTTCGTGGCAGTAAATTTTCGTTTGACTGGCATTCGGTATGGGAAAAAATGACCCAACAACGGCTCTATATGTCCGTTTTCTTACGGCATATACCGAATACACAACCTCAAAATATTATTAATCTGTCGTCAAGAGCCATGCAGGAGTTTCATGGCCAGATGAATTTATTTCAAAATGAATTAAAACGCTGGGAAAAAGGCGATTTTTCAGTTGTCGTTTTAGCACCAAACAAAAAACGGGCAGAAAAAATCCATTCCATTTTTCTAGACTATGATATTGATTCAGTCGTTACAAATAAGCTTGTGCTTCCTGTAGCTAAGCCAACAATAGCTGTAGGCAATATTAGCAGTGGTATTGAAATGCCGATGCATAAATTGGTCTTAATAACGGAAAATGAGCTTTTTAAAAAGAAAATGAAGCGCACACGTAAGAAGCAGAAGATCTCAAACGCAGAACGTATTAAAGACTATCAGGAGTTAAAAGTTGGCGACTATGTTGTTCATGCTAACCATGGTATTGGCAAATATATAGGCATTGAAACACTTGAAGTTAGTGACATGCACAAGGATTATATGCTAATTAAATACTCAGGTGATGATAAACTTTTCGTCCCGATTGATCAGATAGATTTAGTACAGAAATTTGTTGGCTCAGAAGGCAAGGAGCCAAAGCTATATAAACTGGGTGGAAGTGAATGGACGAAAGTAAAGCGTAAAGTACAATCGTCCGTTGAAGATATTGCTGATGACCTAATTAAGCTATACGCAGAACGCGAGGCACGAAAAGGTTATTCATTCAGTGAAGATACAGAAATGCAGCGGGAATTCGAAGCATCGTTTGCATACCAGGAAACGGAAGATCAGCTGCGGTGTATTGAAGAAATCAAACATGATATGGAAAGAGAGCGTCCAATGGATCGGCTGCTTTGTGGTGATGTCGGTTATGGGAAGACAGAAGTTGCCATACGTGCTGCCTTCAAAGCGATTGCTGATGGAAAACAAGTGGCTATTTTAGTTCCAACGACAATATTAGCCCAACAGCATTTTGAAACAATTAGTGAGCGGTTCTTAGACCATGCAGTAAATATTGGTATTTTAAGCAGATTTCGAACGAAAAAACAACAAAAGGAAACAATGGATGGGCTTCGAAAAGGGTTAGTTGACATTGTAATCGGAACCCATCGTCTATTATCAAAAGATGTGCAATTTCGTGATTTAGGACTACTCGTTGTTGATGAAGAGCAACGTTTTGGTGTAAAACATAAAGAAAAAATTAAGGAGCTTAAAACAAATGTCGATGTCCTTACATTAACAGCAACACCAATTCCAAGAACGCTTCACATGTCAATGCTTGGTGTTCGTGACCTATCAGTAATTGAAACACCTCCAGAAAATCGCTTTCCGATCCAGACATATGTAATGGAGTACAACCCGATTTTTATACGAGAGGCGATTGAGCGGGAAATGTCCCGAGGTGGACAAGTATTTTTCCTCTATAATCGTGTTGAAAATATTGATAGTGTAGCGCGTGAGCTAGGTATGCTTGTTGATGATGCGAAAATAGCTGTAGCTCATGGCCAAATGAATGAGACAGAGCTTGAAAATATTATATTTGCCTTTTTGGAAGGTGAATACGATGTTCTGGTAAGTACTACAATAATTGAGACTGGTGTTGATATTCCAAATGTTAATACATTAATTGTGAATGATGCTGATCGAATGGGTCTGAGCCAGTTGTATCAGCTTAGAGGACGTGTAGGCAGGTCGAACCGCGTTGCTTATGCATATTTCACATATCAGAAGGACAAGGTACTTACTGAAATTGCTGAAAAGCGTTTACAAGCGATTAAAGAATTTACGGAGCTTGGTTCTGGATTTAAAATCGCCATGCGTGATTTGTCCATTCGTGGAGCAGGGAATCTATTAGGGTCTCAACAACATGGATTTATTGATTCGGTTGGATTTGATATGTATTCCCAAATGCTGAAAGATGCAATTGATGCACGTAAATACGGAAAAGAACTCGACGACATTAAGGTATTTGAACCAGAGTTAACACTAAATATTGATGCATATATTCCTGACACATACATCAAGGACGAAAAACAAAAGATTGAAAAGTACAAACAGTTTCAAACAATCGAATCAACGGATGACATTGAAGATTTACGAGAGGAATTAATTGACCGATTTGGCGATTACCCTGAAGAAGTAGGGCATTTGTTCGTTGTGTCATCGTTAAAAAGGGCTGCAAAACAACAGCGGGTTGAAACAATAAGTGAAAAGAATAAAAAAATCGAGTTGCTTGTAGATGGAGACCGCAGTCAACAGGTTGATGGGTCAAAGTTATTCGAACTTGCCAATAATTTTGGTCGTGAAGTCCAGCTTGGAACAGAAGGGAATAAATTAAAGGTGATATTCAAATGGACAAAAGACACACAACACAAACGTTATGATATAGTCGAGAATTTTATTACCCATTTGTCTGAAGTGAATCGTGATGATTAGAAAATTCCTTCAGGATGTATAGTTCTTCAAAGATGTTTTATACTATAGACACAACTGGTGTTTTTTTCACATTGAGGTAAACATTGAAATTACATAACACCAGAGACAATCATCATTAGGAAAGTGAGGCATCATAATGAAGGCAACAGGAATCGTACGTCGAATTGATGATTTAGGTAGAGTAGTTATTCCAAAAGAAATCAGACGCACATTGCGTATACGAGAAGGGGATCCATTAGAAATATTTGTCGATCGTGAAGGCGAAGTTATTTTAAAAAAGTATTCACCTATTAATGAACTGGGGAGTTTTGCAAAAGAATACGCAGAAGCATTATTTGATTCATTGCACTATCCTGTACTAATCTGTGACCGCGATGAAGTAATAGCAATAGCTGGAGAATCAAAAAAAGATTATTTAAATAAGAGTATTGGAACACAACTGGAAAAGACGATGGAAAATCGCTCGCCTGTATTTGAGACAGAACCAGCTAAACTGGAAACCATCCAAGGAAAAGATGAAGAGCTTGACTCTTATTGCATAAGTCCTATTATTGCAAATGGTGACCCAATTGGCTGTGTCATGATGTTTTCAAAGGAAGGCAAAAAACTTAGTAATATCGAACAAAAAAGTACCGAAACGGCTTCAAGCTTTTTGGCCAAGCAAATGGAATAGTAGTAGCTAAGAACAAAAGCCAGTTAGCAACGTTACTGGTTTTTGTTCTTTTTTGCGTGTCTGTTTTGTTGCAATTGATATAACTGCGAAAACAGCATCAAAGTGAAAATTTTCTTTTGTGCTACTTTCCTTTGTCTAATGATGGTTGAGTGCTTTGTTTTGTTCCGGCGGGATATTTAACTTTCGTTCTGGATACCAATGCGACATTTGCTCAACCGTCTTCTTCGGTTATGAACTATTACTTGGAGAAAACAACAATCCTATATTAGGTCTACTACACCTACTATCGTTTATGAATGAACAAAAGTGGCATTGTTAGCGAAAAAATATTTTCGCAGGTGCCACTTTTCACAAGCGAGTTTCGATTGTACTAGTAAGAATGGTAGTATAGCTGGTATGCTATAATAGTTAAAAAATGGTTAGAAAAACTGGGCTTATCGATAAGCCTAAGTTGCACTTATGCAGGAAGAAAAAATATATACTTTCTTAACTACCATAGAAAGGCGTTTTTCATGGACGGGAATGAGACCAATAAATTAGTAAAAGGTGCATTGCTTCTTACTTTAGCGGGTTTGATTAGTAAGGTGCTGAGTGCCGGCTACCGGATTCCATTGCAGAATCTGACAGGGGATATGGGTTTTTACATCTATCAGCAAGTTTATCCGTTTCTTGGTATTGCATTGGTTCTGTCATTATACGGATTTCCTTCAGCCATATCAAAATTAACCGTGGATCTAAAAGCACAGGGAATGGGGCCATCGTTTACCCGTTTTTATGTACCCATATTTTTGCTTTTATTTTCCATTAGCAGTGGTATATTTTTATTCTTATTTTTTAATGCACAGGAAATTGCAGTGTGGGTAGGAGATGCCAACTTAAAAAGAACTTATGAATTAGCTGCTTTTACGTTCTTGCTTGTTCCTTATTCAGCATTGTTGCGAGGTGTTTTTCAGGGAATGAAACAAATGAAGCCCACTGCTCTTTCACAAGTAGGGGAACAATTCATTCGTGTACTCCTGATTATCCTGGCTGCAGTATTTATTTATGCTAGTTCAAGTGACATATATAGCATCGGACAAGCTGCAGCAATAGCTTCGTTGTTTGGTGCATTAGCCGCAATCCTGATACTAATTTTCTTTTTTATGAAAATGAAACCAACAGTAAAACTTCAATTTGATATTCCATGGAATTACTATATAAGTACATTATTAATCTTCGGCATGATTGCTGCACTAAATCACATGCTGTTAATAATTATACAATTTGCCGATACGTTTACGCTTGTTCCTGGTCTCATGGAGTATGGTTTGTCAGATATCGATGCAAGGAAGGCTAAAGGAGTGTTCGATCGAGGGCAGCCATTGATACAGCTTGGAACAGTTTTAGGCTCTTCATTTGCTTTGGCGTTGATCCCAACAATTTCACAGAACAAGCTCAAAAATGACCCTAAAGCATTTCACACATATATTGAAAGTGCGCTAGTTGTTAGTTTTTACTTAGCTGTTGGTGCGACGCTTGGGTTAATAATAATTTTTCCAGAAGCAAATACACTTTTATTTCAGAACGGGGATGGTACGGGAAGTCTACGGATTCTGGTTATATCCATTTTCTTAAGTTCGATTGCAATTACGGCAGCGTCTATTCTTCAAGGATTAGGCTATATTAAACGTACAGCCGGATTTATACTTGTCGCCTTTTTTATAAAGTGGATTACCAATCAGGCTCTCGTGCCATTGTTTGGAATAATGGGCAGTGCAATTGCTACGGTATTCAGTCTGGCAATACTTGCTGTACTCATGCTACTTGCATTAAAAAGAAAGCTGCCAAAACTGAAGGTAGAGAAGCATATAAATTGGCGTGCATTCACCATAGCTGCAGCAGGAATGATATTCTATATATTTTTAATAGATTACCTCTTACCTGGCAGTTCAACTCGCTTTGGATTACTAGTATATGTATTATTTGTTGTAATAACTGGAGCGCTTCTCTATATTATTTTGCTAGTAAGATTCAGGGCTTTTTCGAAAAAAGAAATATCGATGCTTCCATTAGCACCGATATTGACCAAAATCCATAGAGGGAGGGAAATGTAGTGGAGAACAAAATTGAAATTATCGGTCTTGGGTCAGGAGATATTGACCAGCTCTCGCTTGGGATTTACAAAAAATTATCGAACACAAACACTTCCATTTATGCACGAACGATCAATCACCCGGTAATAGACTCATTACAGGATGAGGGGATAAAATTTTACTCGTTTGATGAAATCTATCAAACAACGGAGCAATTTGATGAAGTATACCGTCGTATTGTGGATTCACTAATGGAAGCGTCATACCGTAATTCCGTTATTTACGCAGTTCCCGGTCACCCGATGCTTGCTGAAAAAACCGTTCAACTGTTGCTGGAACAGGATGCAGTACCGGTGGAAGTCATTGGAGGACAGAGTTATCTCGATGATTTGTTTACATCATTACGAATTGATCCAATCGACGGGTTTCAGTTTGTTGATGGAACAGGGTTTAACCGCAGTCATTTAAATTATCGGCAGCATATCATTTTTTGTCAGGTTTATGACCAGTTTATCGCTTCAAATGTAAAATTGGAATTGCTTGAGGATCTGCCTGCAAGTTATCAAGTAACGATAGTTGAAGCGGCTGGCAGTTCCCAGGAGAAAATTACAACAATTCCTTTGGAAGAACTTGATCATTCATTGGAAGTTAATAATTTAACTTCCGTTTATATCCCTCCAGCGCCCGCGCATATGCTAAACCATACGTTTTCGAGGTTGAGGGAAGTAATTGCTGTATTGCGTGGACCTAATGGATGTCCATGGGATAAAAAGCAAACACATGAAACATTACGGGAGTATGCAATTGAGGAAGTATACGAAGTAATTGAAGCAATTGATAATCTGGATGATGAGGGCATTGTGGAAGAACTAGGTGATCTTCTATTGCAAGTATTGCTTCATAGTCAGATCGGCGAGGATGATGGGTATTTTACAGTTGATGACGTTATTCGTTCGATTACGGATAAAATGATTCGTCGACACCCACATATTTTTGCTGACAAGACTGTCGAATCTGTTGAGGATGTTTACAAGACATGGGATGCACTAAAGCAGGAAGAAAAAGGAGATTATCGTAAATCAGTACTAGATGGTATTCCCGCTGGTTTGCCAGCATTAGCAAAAGCATTCAAGCTTCAGAAAAAAGCAGCTAAAACAGGGTTTGATTGGGATGATATAAAGGATATATGGAAGAAGCTGCAGGAAGAGCTGGATGAGGTTGATGAAGCTATTTTAAGGCAGGAAAAATCAGAAATAGAAAAAGAACTTGGCGATGTACTATTTGTACTTGCAAACATATCAAGGTATTATAAGGTAAACCCGGAAATTGCTTTAAACCAAACGAACCAGAAGTTCCATTCCCGATTCTCCTATATTGAGGAACAATTGGAGAGCCATGGAAAAGACATTTATCAAACAACCTTGGAGGAAATGGATCATTACTGGAACCAAGCAAAAAGAAGAGAGTGATAGAATTGCGTTTAGACAAATTTTTAAAGGTTACAAGACTAATTAAACGTCGGACAATGGCAAAAGAAGTCGCTGATCAAGGGCGGATTACCATTAACGGTAACAAGGCAAAGGCTTCATCAATAGTATCTGTTGGAGATGAACTGGTCATTAAGTTCGGACAGAAGTTGGTAACACTTGAAGTGAACGCCTTAAAAGAAGCAGTGAAAAAAGACGAAGCAGAGATGCTTTATAAAGTAATTAAGGAAGAGAAAGTTAACTAGTATAGTTCTACACTTGTCCTTCTAATCATACAGTAGTAATGATAAGGAGGGCGAAATGTATGAATAATTACTATGAAAAAGATAGTATTACACGTGTACAGCAGGATCATGTTGTAAAAATTAATAACCGAAAAGAACTGGAAATAACTGGTGTTAAAGAAGTTGATAGTTTTGATAATGAAGAGTTTTTATTAGAAACAGTTTTAGGATACCTGATTGTCCGAGGGCAGAATTTACAATTGAAAAATCTGGATGTTGGGGAAGGTTTAGTCACAATCAAAGGTAAAATATATGAGCTTTCCTATGTGGATGAACACCAGCAGGAGAAAGCTAAAGGATTCTTTAGCAAGCTATTTAAATGACACTCAGTGTTCAATTCCTGACAATGGCCTCCATGGTTTTAGGTGGCTTCTATTTGGGTATAATAAACGATACCTATCGAAGGTTCTCAATCCATTGGAAGCAAAATAAAATTTTCACGTATTTCATGGAAATTAGTTTCTGGCTAACACAGACAATGTTACTGTACTACCTGTTATTCCGAGTAAATAGTGGAGAGCTTCGTTTTTATGTGTTTATCGCCTGTTTACTCGGTTTTTCAGTCTATCAGGTGACAACTGCAAATGCGTATAAGCAATTATTGGAGCATATAATTCGAATTGGGCTGAAGATTTATCAATTTATTGTAAGATTGGTACAGGTACTTTTTATAACACCAATAAGGTTTGTTATTCACTTACTTATCGTATTTCTGCTGTTCATTGGAAATGTTCTGTTAACCATTATTCGATATACCTTCAGGTTCATTTATGTTCCAATATCCTGGGTATTTCAGAATCTATTTCGATTGCTGCCAAAAAATATTCAAAATAATTTACACAAAATTGCAGGGTTTTATAGTACAATGGAGAATATATTAAAAAAATGGATAAAGTATATTACGTTAAAGAGGAGGTAGTTGCCTATGCCTGCAAAGAAAAAAACAGTAACAAAGTTAGATTCAAGCTATGTTGATCAGTATGATGCCTACATAGAAAGACAAAAAAGAAAGAAACAGCGTCTAATTCGCCGTCTGGTATTATTTGCTACTGTAGTGGTTGTTGTTATTGGAAGCATGGCGACATACCATTTTAAACAAATTTCGCTTCACGAGAAAAAAGAAGAACAATATAATCAAATGGAAGAAAAATTAGCTACTTTGAAAAAAGAGGAAGAAAATCTTCGACAAGAAATTAAATTGCTGAACAATGAAGAGTATGTACTGGAGATAGCTCGGACGAACTATTTCCTATCAAAAGAAGGCGAATTAATATTTAAAATTCCTGATGAAGAGCCCTCTTATTGACACACTTTTACAAGCTTAGCTATAATATATAAGAACTATATTTTCTACACTTTTAAGGAGGAGCATTTTTTTTATGTCAATCGAAGTAGGCAGCAAGCTGCAGGGAAAGGTAACTGGTATTACTAATTTTGGGGCCTTTGTTGAACTTGGTGAAGGGAAAACAGGCTTAGTCCACATTAGTGAGGTTGCCGACAACTATGTTAAAGACATTAATGAACACCTTACTGTTGGTGATGAGGTAACAGTAAAGGTTATTAATGTTGAAAAAGATGGTAAGATTGGCTTATCCATTAAGAAAGCCAAGGATAAACCAGCCCGCCCAAAAAATAATCGGGATCGCGGTGAAAATTTTGAATCTAAAATGAATAAATTTCTTAAGGATTCAGAAGACCGTTTAGCCTCTTTGAAAAAGCACACAGAATCCAAACGTGGAGGTCGAGGTGCTAAAAGAGGATAGCAACTGCTGTCTATGATAATGCTCTATGATATAAATTAACTGAACAGGAATCGCTCGTAGAAGCGGTTCCTGTTTTTTTGGAGATAATAACCACCATGGTTGCTGAATGCGCAGCCCCCCACCATCTATCATGAAAGTTATTTTTCATATAAATTAGAGGTTAGCGGACACCAGGGACCTTATTTGGCAAAAATCCACGAAAATGGTGGTGTTTGAGGACACCAAGGACCTTATTTCACACAAATACAGTCAAATAGTCATGATATATGTATAATAAGGGCTTCTGTGTCCGGATAACTTCGAGAAAGTTACGTTTATATAGAAATAGCGTCTCCTGGGTCCGCTAAAATCAAGTTATAGAGATATTTTCTTACTGCATAAGTGCAACTAAGGCTTGGCGATAAGCCAAGTTTTCTAATATACTGTTGCCTGAAAATACAACAATACTTCGAAACGAGCTAACAAAAAAAGACCTGCAGTTAAGTGTTTTTAACACTTCTGCAGGTCTTTTTTATGAAGGATAGCGGCGGAGGGGATCGAACCCACGACCTCACGGGTATGAACCGTACGCTCTCGCCAGCTGAGCTACGCCGCCAAAAATAATCACAAGTGATATCATACAACAGGCTGCTATATGTGTCAATGAGTAATTTTGGAAAAATAGAGGAGTTTGTCGTAATTTACTAGAAAATATTAAGTAAATACGTAATGAGGTGATTTTATGGAGAAGCGACACGAGGTACTGTTAAACCAACTGAAGACATATAGACAAGGGATCTTATATTTTATGGAGGATATCACAGAAGAACAGGCAGACATAATTCCCAATGGTTTTAATAACAATATTCGCTGGAATCTTGGTCATGTTTTTTTGGATCAGTATGATTGGATTCATGCGGTTACAAAAGAGAAAATGGATATTCCGGATAATTTCAGGGAGTGGTTTGGATATGGTACAAGTCCATATGATTGGCAGGAAACCCCACCCAATTTAGCAGAATTGAAAACATTGCTAGAGAATCAGCCGGATACAATACATAGACTATATGCTGATAAAATGGAAGTGGAATTTCCAGCAATACACTTGGGAATACATACAGTGGAGCAGGTTTTACCGAGGATAATTTTTCATGAGGGAATTCACTATAGGGATATACAATTGCTGAAAAGATTCATTATAAAATAGCAGCTTAGTTAGTCGTGCGGTACAAAGATTAATCGCACGACATATATATCTTTAGACAATAGTAAACAGAATACGGAAGGTTATGTAGAATACCGCTTGTCCACATAGAATACAGTCGAACGATTTTTTAAACTAGCTCTCTTATTTTGACAAAAAAACAATGCATACTGTGATTTAATGTTTGAAAGAGGGAGTGGTATTCTATGATGGATTCAATTCCAAGGTTGGAAACCGAAGCAATTGGCGTAAACAAAAACCTTTTGCAAAGATTTCGTAAGTGGATGTCTTCGCAGGCTACATCATTATTGTTCGAAAAAGGCTGGCTGTTCTATATAGTTGGCTTTTTATTGGGACGAGCTATCATACTTTCGGTTGTCTCACCATTTGCTGTTGCGTTTTTGGCAACCATTTGGTTTATACATAAGGACAAGGCTGCGAAGGTAATGCTTGCAGTCCTGGCTGGCTCATTAAGTTTTTCTCTTGTTCATGGGGTTTTTATAACATTGGCCATGATTGTTTTTGTCTTTTTGGCTGGAATATTTAAACATGCTAAAAAGCAGCAGTTGTACATTCCGCTATTTGTATTCTTCTCAACAGTAGCCCCGCGGCTTTTTATTTACTCGGTCACAGGTCAGCTTTCATCGTATGAATGGATGCTTTTAGTTGTTGAGGGGGTGCTTGGAACTGTCCTTGTATTAATCTTTATGCAGAGTATCCCATTATTATCACCAAATAGATATAAACCTACATTAAAAAATGAAGAGATTGTTTGTATGATTATTTTGCTTGCCTCTATCCTGACAGGTACAATCGGCTGGGAATTTTATGATGCATCCGTTGAGCAAATACTGTCACGCTACTTTGTATTGATACTTGCATTTGTTGGTGGTGCGGCAATTGGGTCAACAGTAGGGGTTGTAGCTGGACTTATCCTGTCATTGGCAAATGTTGCAAACCTCTATCAAATGAGTCTGCTTGCTTTTTCAGGGTTGCTAGGGGGCTTATTAAAAGAAGGAAATAAGATAGGGGTCAGTATTGGTCTCTTAGTAGGAACGTTTCTGGTTGGAATTTATGTAGATGTGGGAACAATCGTACCTTCTCTTATTGAGACATCAGTTGCTATTTTATTCTTTATATTGACACCTGCAAGCTGGTTTAAAAAATTATCACGTTACATTCCGGGTACAGAAGAACATACCAATGAGCAGGAACAATACTTGCAAAAGGTCCGAAATGTTACCGCCAAAAGAGTAGAGCAATTTTCCGATGTATTTGAAGCGCTTTCAAAAAGTTTCATCTCATCTGAAGAATTTAAAGAAGAGGATATTCAGGACAGACGTGAGACAGATTACTTTTTAAGCCAGGTTACCGAAAAAACATGCCAGACCTGCTTTATGAAAGATCGCTGCTGGGAGCAGCAGTTTGATAAAACGTATTCCCTGATGGAAAATCTGAAGGATGATCTTGCAGAAGGTAAAGAACCGAGCAATAAATCAATTCGTGAATTTGAGAACCATTGTGTGAAGTCAAAAAGAGTTATTGACGTCATGAAAGAGGAGATTTCATCATTTGAAGCAAATAAAAAATTGAAAAAACAAGTATTTGAAAGCAAGCGTTTTGTTGCCGACCAACTACAAGGTGTTTCGGAAGTTATGGAGGATTTTGCAAACGAGATCCTCAAAGAACGCCAACACCATGAGAAACAGGAAATGCAAATCATCCATACACTTAAACATATGGGTATTGATTTAGAGAAACTGGATATATATCAATTGGATAAAGGTAATATAGATATCGAAATGACATTATCTTTTTATGATTATCATGGTGAAGGCGCGAAAATAATTGCCCCCGTTTTGTCCGATATATTAAATGAAATGGTTATTGTTAAGCAGGAAGAGGTTTCACCATTTCCAAATGGCTATTGTTATCTGGCATTTGGATCTGCCAAAGAATACGTAATTGATACTGGTATTGCCAACGCAGCTAAAGGTGGGGGTCTTATTTCAGGAGACAGCTACACAACCATCGAACTTGGTGCAGGGAAATATGCAATGGCTATTAGCGATGGTATGGGTAATGGTCAACGTGCAAGTGAAGAAAGTAAAGAAACGTTGCGGCTCCTTCAACAGATTTTACAAACAGGAATTCCGGAAAGAGTTGCGATCAAATCGATCAATTCTATACTTGCACTGCGTACGACAGATGAGATGTTTGCAACATTAGATTTGGCTGTTATTAATATGCATAACGCATTTGTTCGCTTTTTAAAAATAGGTTCTACTCCAAGTTTTATCAAACGTGGGGAAGAAATGATCAAGGTGGAAGCAAGTAATTTGCCGATGGGAATTATACAGGAATTTGACGTTGATATCGTAGGCGAGCAATTGAAATCAGAAGATATTTTAATTATGATGAGCGACGGTATATTTGATGGGCCGAAACATATTGAAAATACGGATGTTTGGCTGAAGCGGAAAATTCGTGAAATGAAAACAGATGATCCTCAGGAAATAGCAGACTTACTTCTGGAGGAGGTTATTCGAACACGGTCGGGAGCAATTGAAGATGACATGACAGTGGTTGCTGCCAAAATTGTTAAAAACACACCACAGTGGGCTTCAATACCAACGTACAGCGAAAAAGCGCAATAACGGTTGCTAAAAAAACTGGTACTCTATAGGAGTATCATTTTTTTAGCAGTTAATAAGGTAGCATGTTTGCAGCATGTACTCGATGAATCAGTAATATGAATCCTCATTCCGCTAAACGGGAGATTTAGTGTTCCAAGAGGGATGAAACGGATCCTCGTTCCGTTAATAGCACAAAATCGACGGAATATAAGGTTAAAATGACAAATAACGGAACGAGGATCCTATAACATGCCCCAAATGGGAGTTTTGTAATGAATAACGGAACGAGGATCCGCCTTGTCAGCAGTTTCCCGATTTCAAGGAGTAAACGTATATTTATAGATGATGTTGGCGATGATGGTAGTGGAAAAGCTGGGAGGTATCTTAAGTGAAAAAAGGAACATTAAAACAAATTCTATTGATTACGGATGGTTGCTCCAACAAGGGTGAGGATCCTGCTGCAACGGCAGCATTGGCACATCAGCAAGGTATGACGGTAAATGTTATTGGTATTTTAGATGATGATCAGACAGAACAGCCAGAAGGACTAGAGGAAGTGGAAGATATTGCACTATCTGGTGGCGGTGTCAGTCAACTTGTTTATAAACAGTCGCTATCACAGACAGTACAAATGGTTACAAAGCAAGCAATGACACAAACGCTTCAAGGCTTTGTTAATCAGGAATTAAAGCAAATTTTAGGCCCTAATCAGAATCTAGAGGATATCGAACCGGATAAACGCGGGGAGATTATGGAAGTTGTGGAGGATATGGGTGAAACGTGTGATCTGGAGGTTCTTGTTTTAGTTGATACGAGTGCAAGTATGCATGATAAACTTCCAACTGTAAAAGAGGCTCTTATAGACCTTTCGATAAGTTTAAATGCTCGAATTGGAAGAAACCGATTCTGTATTTTCAGTTTTCCGGGCAAACGTAAAGATATTCAAAAGGTATTCGACTGGTCGCCTAAGCTTGATTCTATATCAACAGTATTTCCAAAGCTAAGCAGCGGAGGGATTACGCCAACGGGCCCTGCTATACGAGAAGCAATGTATCAGTTTGGAAAGAAAGGCTTGCTAAGGAGCTTGAGGAATGAAGATGAACCAGGCATGGAAGAAGCATGAAGTTGATATAAAACCAGGAACAATAATTAGTGGAAAATGGCATAAGTACCGTTATATAGTTAAAAAGAGGCTTGGGCGCGGTGCGGTTGGATCTGTATATCTTTGTGATTTGAATGGTAAGCAAGTGGCTTTGAAAATAAGTGATAAAAGTACATCAATGACGATGGAAGTAAATGTGTTAAAGTCGTTAAAGAAGGTCCAAGGAAGCCATCTTGGGCCTTGTTTATTGGATGTGGATGATTGGGAAGTCACACGAAATACAAAGTATTCTTTTTATGTAATGGAATACTTACATGGAGAAACCATGTCAAGCTTTATTAGTCGTAACGGTGATGAATGGATCGGTGTGTTTATGATGCAATTGCTGGATGATTTAGAGCGACTGCACCAGGCTGGGTGGGTGTTTGGTGATTTTAAAACGGAGAATCTTATTGTCCTTTCATCTCCTCCAAAGGTTCGCTGGATTGACGTCGGTGGCACAACACAAATCGGCAGAGCGATTAAGGAATATACTGAATTTTATGATCGGGGATACTGGGGTTTGGGTTCAAGGCGTGCGGAACCAAGCTATGATTTATTTGCTTTTGTTATGGTATTTTTAAATATATACTATCCCAAAAGGTTTGATAGGGGTTCACAGCCAAAAGCAACACTTTTTAAAAGGTTGGATGATGTAAAGCAGTTACGTATGTATCGCAATAATCTAAAAGATGCGCTGCTTGGCAAATACAAGACTAGCGGACAGATGAAGGGCGAAATAACCAAAACGCTGCAAGCTATCAGGGCATCCAGAAAGTCACGAAGAGGAACGGGTAAATCAGTACCCAAAGGTGCGCCGTTTGTTGAAACAGGTGGCATTTTTCTAATAGCATTATTTTATTACCTTTCATCCTTATTATTACCCTGATATACGTTTTCTTGCTCTTTGTCAGGAAGCATTTTTATGGTAGGATAGAAGGGATGTTAGATTAGTTTTTACATGGAGATGGGCAAGCAATGATTAGTAAAGTTAGTGCATTTATTAGAAAGCAACAATTGCTCACAGAAAATTCAACTGTTCTGCTTGGTGTTTCTGGCGGCCCGGATTCGATGGCACTTCTGCATTATTTTCGGTCTATACGGGAAAAATGGAATTTGAAGCTTATTGTATTGTCTGTTGATCATCAGTTAAGAGGCGATGAATCGAAGGATGACCTTGATTTTGTTAAACATATTTGCGAAAAATGGGGCGTACAATTTATTGGAACCTCATTGGATGTTCCTTCGTATAAAAAGGAGTATCAGGTTGGAACTCAAGTTGCCGCCCGAGAGATGCGCTATGCGTTTTTTGCAAAACAAATGAGTGAATTCAATGCTGATTACCTGGCTTTGGGGCACCATGGTGATGATCAGGTTGAGACGATGCTGATGGGTTTAGTACGTTCAGCCACTGCAAAGTCATTAGCAGGCATTCCATCGCACCGGTCGTTTGTGACTGGTAAGATTATTCGTCCTTTCTTATGTGTGACAAAAGATGAAGTGGAAGACTACTGTATTGAAAATGGAATTGAACCACGCAGAGATCCATCTAACGAACAAACAACCTACACCAGGAATTATTTCAGAAAAGAATTACTACCACTACTAAAAGAAAAAAATAGTAATATACATAAAACAACGCAGCACCTAAGTCAATCACTTCAGGAGGATGAACAATTTCTGACAGAAAAAACAACAGAACTGGTCAATGACATTGTTGTGTTTAAAGATTCAGGTAAAGAAGCATACTTTCTGATTGACTCATTCAAATCAAGCCCACGTTCTTTACAAAGGCGAGCCTTTCATCTAATATTAAACTATCTATATAAAGAATTGCCTAAAAGTTTATCGTATGTGCACGAAGAACAGTTTTTTACATTGCTGGAAAGTAATAGTGGAAATGTCCAGATTGATTTTCCTGGCAATTTAAAGCTTAGGAAAACCTATCGACAAGTCTGTTTTAGCTTCTCTGCTGAACAATCCCACCTTGTTTCGTATCACAAAACCGTAACTATTCCAGGTGAGGTGATTTTACCAAATGGCATAACGGTTACTGCTGATTATACAGGTTGCCCCGATTGGAATAGTGACACAGAATACATATGTAATAAAGATAGTGTCGCGTTGCCCTTACACATAAGGACACGTCAAAATGGCGATCGAATGAGCTGGAGAGGGTTAGAAGGAAGTAAAAAGGTTAAAGATGTTTTTATTGATGCTAAAATCCCGCTGGGTAAAAGAGATACATGGCCAGTGTTAACGGATGATAATGGGGAAATATTATGGTTAATCGGCTTAAAAAAAGGACAACCACGACAACAGACCGAAACAAAAGAATGCACATATATTCAATTGAAATACGAAGAAGGTAACGTGTAGGAGGGGCAACATGCATAACGATATTGAAAAAATATTGATTACAGAAGAAGAGATTGCAGAGAAATGTTCAGAACTTGGTAAACAGCTTACTGAAGAATACGATGGTAAGTTTCCGTTAGCTATTGGTGTTTTAAAAGGTGCTATGCCATTTATGTCTGATATTTTGCGTCGGACAGAAACACATCTGGAAATGGATTTTATGGATGTATCAAGTTACGGTGGCAAAATGCGTTCATCCGGTGAGGTGAAAATTGAGAAAGACCTGAATACGAAGGTTGAAGGCCGAGATTTATTAATTATAGAGGATATTATCGATAGCGGGCTCACCCTAAGTTATTTAGTCGATTTATTTAAATATCGTAAAGCTAAATCAATTAAGATTGTCACTTTACTTGATAAACCTTCTGGTCGAACTGCACATATTAAGGCGGATATGATTGGATTTGAAGTTCCCAATGAATTTGTCGTAGGCTATGGATTGGATTATGAAGAGAAATATCGTAATTTACCGTATATAGGGGTGTTAAAACCGAAAATATATGGAGGAGAAGAATCATAAAAATATTTCCGGAAACATAGGGATATATTCTTCACAAAAAAGTAATAAATTTTGAATAGACTACACTGTATAGAATGAGGATCAAGCAGGTTGAATTTAATATTAAATAGCAAGTGGAATTAGTTGTATTAGCACTTTTTCCTATGGTAATATTGTTTGTAGTTTTTCCCGCTTGGGAGGAGGTAAGTAATGAATCGGATATTTCGTAATGTAATCTTTTATTTACTCATATTCCTGGTTGTTATAGGTATAATAGGGGTATTTAATGGACAAAACGATGAAGCAAAAGAATATAATGTGCAAGAATTTACAGACGCTTTAAATAGTGGTGAAGTCAAAGAAATGACGATGCAGCCATCAAATGGAATAATGCGTATTACCGGTGAACTGAGTGAAGGGGAACAGTTTGTCGCACAAATTCCAGATAATACGGAAATTGTCTCAACTATTACAAAGCAAGCCACTGAACAAAGTGTACTTAATGTAAAAGAAGAGGAACAGCCAAGTGGTTGGGTAACCTTTCTGACGACGATGATTCCATTTCTTATATTAGGTTTATTTTTCTTCTTTATTCTAAGCCAGGCTCAAGGTGGCGGCGGTGGCCGTGTCATGAACTTTGGTAAGAGTAAAGCGAAAATGTATACAGAAGATAAGAAGAAAGTTCGCTTTAAAGATGTTGCCGGTGCAGATGAAGAAAAGCAGGAACTTGTTGAAGTTGTTGACTTTTTGAAGGATCCGCGTAAATTTACAGCAGTCGGTGCACGTATTCCTAAAGGGGTACTGTTAGTAGGGCCTCCAGGAACAGGTAAAACATTACTTGCTCGTGCAGTTGCAGGGGAAGCAGGGACCCCATTCTTCTCAATAAGTGGTTCTGATTTCGTTGAGATGTTTGTAGGTGTCGGTGCTTCACGTGTACGTGACTTGTTTGAAAATGCGAAGAAAAATGCGCCATGTATTATATTTATTGATGAAATTGATGCAGTTGGACGTCAACGTGGTGCAGGTCTTGGTGGCGGACACGATGAACGTGAACAAACCTTGAACCAGTTACTAGTTGAAATGGATGGTTTTGGAGCAAATGAAGGAATTATAATGATTGCTGCAACAAACCGTCCAGACATTCTTGACCCGGCATTGCTTCGTCCCGGACGTTTTGACCGTCAAATTACGGTAGACCGTCCAGATGTTAAAGGCCGTGAACAAGTATTAGAAGTTCACGCTAAAGATAAACCTTTGGATAACACGGTAGATCTTAAAACAATCGCAATGCGCACACCAGGATTTTCTGGTGCTGATTTGGAAAATCTACTAAATGAGGCGGCATTGGTAGCAGCACGTCATGATCAAACTAAAATTGACATGTTAGCCGTTGATGAAGCTATCGACCGCGTTATTGCCGGTCCAGCTAAGAAAAGCAGAGTTATTTCACCTAAAGAACGAAATATTGTTGCATACCATGAGAGTGGACACACAATTATCGGTATGGTGTTAGATGATGCAGACTTGGTGCACAAAGTTACGATTGTACCACGTGGGCAAGCTGGCGGATATGCCGTAATGCTGCCAAAAGAAGATCGTTACTTTATGACGAAGCCAGAGTTATTTGATAAGATTACCGGCCTCTTAGGTGGTCGTGTATCGGAAGAAATTATCTTTGGTGAGGTAAGTACTGGTGCGTCAAATGACTTCCAGCGTGCAACAGCTATTGCTCGTAAAATGATTACTGAATATGGTATGAGTGATAAAATTGGTCCACTTCAATTTACAAGTGGCGGTGGTGAAGTATTCCTTGGCCGTGATATCCAGAACGATCAGAACTATAGTGATGCTATCGCACATGATATCGACCAGGAAATGCAAAGCTTTATCAATTATTGCTATGACCGTGCAAAAACAATTCTAACTGAAAACAAGGATAAGCTTGAGCTAGTTGCTAAGACACTTCTTGATGTAGAAACCCTGGATGCAAAACAAATCAAAGGACTATTTGAAGATGGTGTACTTCCTGAACCTGCAGAAGATGATGAAACAGTAACAAAGACAGAGGAAGTAAAAGAAGCTAACCAAGCAAATGCTTCAGAAGAAGATAGTGATCTGAAAGTAAATATCCAATCCAAAAAAGACGACGATGTATCACCAGATAACTATGAAGAAGCTAAACAAAAAGCAGAAGAGAAAAGAGAAGAAGAGCGCGACGAACAAGAAGATGTAAATGATGCAGATACTTCTTCGGAAGACAAAAAAGAATAAGTTATCTAGTATAAGGGCTGGGACAAAAGTGTTTTAGTCAAAGTAAAATCCGAACTATGGTTCAAATTCTTGAAATAGAATTTGAATCAGTTCGGATTTCTTTTTGTTGTTTATTAGATATAAACTGTGAACTGACTGCTGAGTGTTATGATCCCACTCCGGAAATACACTTCGCTTTCCGTGGGCGGCTGATGAGCCTCCTTGCTCCTACGTCGCTGCGTAGTCTCATCTAGGCCTCAGCTCCCACAGGAGTCTACGTGTATTTCCTCCGCTGGATTTTGCTCACTAGAACTTAAAAAAAGATTTTATACCCTAAACTAGCAGTTGGAATATGCGAGACTCCTGTGGGACAGCGATCCTAAGAGACCCCACAGGGAGCGTTCTTTGCGAGCGAGGAGGCTCGTGGTGAGCCCACGGAAAGGGAGTATATTCCAACTGCGTGGTTAGAGAACTACACTAAATACTACGAATCGTAACCTTAAGTCTACTTCGCATTTACTATAACTACGTATTAGATCAAGCCATTGAAAATGGACGTTCTAAACAGCCTATCCTTTTATTATTTGTCTTTAAAGTAAAAGTTTACTGTTATATCCCAGCCTCGTTTTTTTATGCATTACAGAATTATGGTATATTAAGAAGATAGAAAATAACTGAAGGCGGGAAGGTTTGGTCAGAGATGCTTTTTGTGCTTGATGTAGGTAACACAAATACTGTTTTAGGTGTATTTCGGAATGATAAATTGATCCATGAATGGCGTATCAAAACAGATCGTTATAAGACGGAAGATGAGTTTGGTATGCTTATTAAATCTTTACTGGAACACGAAAGTATTTCATTAACTGATATTGATGGCGTTATCGTTTCTTCTGTCGTACCCCCAATTATGTTCGCACTGGAGAAAATGTGTACAAAATATTTTGAGCTTTTGCCATTAGTGATTGGAAAAGAAACGGTACACACATTTTTAGATATGGCTTATCCAAATCCAAAAGAAATTGGTGCAGACCGAATTGTTAATGCAGTGGGCGCAATTGAAGAGTATGGTTCTCCATTAATAATTATTGATTTTGGTACAGCAACAACATATTGTTATATCAATGAAAGTAAAGCATATCAGGGTGGTCTGATTGCACCAGGTATACATATATCCATGGAGGCTTTATACAGCAAAGCGTCGAAGCTGCCTAAGATCGAAATACAGGCTCCGAATAATGTGGTCGGAAGCTCAACTGTTGAAGCTATGCAGTCAGGTGTATTTTATGGATATGTATCGCAGGTTGATGGCATAGTAAATCGTATGAAGCAGGAGAATGGAACAAATCCAAAGGTGATTGCTACCGGCGGGTTGGCTGCCTTGATTTCGGATGCATCTGAGACAATTGACTACGTTGATAAGCATTTGACATTAAAAGGATTGTATTTAATTTATAAGCGAAATATTCAAAAGAAAAATTCCTAAAAGGAGATTGAACACAACATGAAGGATTATTTGGTGAAAGCAACAACTTATAATGGGATGGTGCGTGCGTATGCAGCGATTTCAACCAACACAGTAGAAGAAGCGCGCAGACGACAAGACACATGGGCTACTGCATCTGCGGCGCTAGGGCGTACTATTACTGTTACTGCAATGATGGGAGCAATGCACAAAGGTGAAGATTCTATTACAGTAAAGGTCGAAGGAGATGGTCCGCTTGGGGTAATGGTTGCTGATGGTAATGCGAATGGAGATGTTCGTGGATATGTCACAAATCCTCATGTTGACTTCGATCTAAATGCCCAAGGTAAACTGGATGTTGCGCGTGCTGTTGGGAAACAAGGAAACTTGAGTGTCGTAAAAGATTTAGGATTAAAGGAAAACTTTACCGGTCAAGTCCCGATTACTTCTGGTGAGATTAGTGAAGACTTCACTTATTATTTTGCAAACTCTGAGCAAGTCCCTTCAGCTGTGGGGGCAGGCGTATTAGTTAATCCGGACCATACCATATTGGCTTCTGGTGGTTTCATTATTCAGGTTATGCCAGGAGCTGATGAAGAAATGATTACACGGCTTGAGGAAAAAATCCAGTCATTTCCGGCAATATCAAAGTTAATTCGGGAAGGAAACTCTCCAGAGCAGATTTTGGAGCGTCTATTTGGTGATCAGAAAGTTAAGATTTACGAACAGCTTCCAATTTCTTTTCAATGTAAGTGTTCAAAGGATCGTGTACAACAGGCGATTATTGGTTTAGGAAGTGAAGAGATTCAAAAAATGATTGAAGAAGATAAAGGCGCAGAGGCGACATGCCATTTCTGTAATGAGATTTATCATTTTTCAGAGCAAGAGTTAGAAACACTTAAACAATCAACTAAGATATAGTTGAAAGGAGTTACCGATGAAGAAGAAATTTTTACTGGGAGTAATAGTGGTACTGCTCATCACAAATATTGCTACATTGCTTCTTTGGAATGATGATGAGAAAGTAGCTCTCGACAATGACGATACAGAAATAGACTTGAATAAACCTGTTGCTACTGTAGATGGGGAGGAATTTTCGTACAAGCAATGGATGAAATCCTTGCGGGAAAACCATGGGAAAGAACAGCTCAAGGGAATGATTGATCGAGCAGTAGTGAATCAGCTGGCGAATAAAAATAATATTGAAATAAATGATAAAGTCATTGCCAGGGAAATAGCTATGCTAACATCAATGCAAAGCCCAATGTCTGAAAAAGAAACAAAAAAGAAGGTGGATGAGTGGCGTGAGGATATATTATATCGATATCGGCTAGGCGCACTTTTAACAGCTGACACATCTATACCGGAAGAGAAAATAAGATCACATTTTGAAGAATATGGCGATCAATACAATTTTCAGGCTTCACTGCAGCTTTCACACATTATAGTGCCGGATTTTGAAACAGCAGAAAAGGTAAAAAAGGAACTGGATAATGGGGCATCATTTGATTTGCTAGCCCAAGAGTATTCAACAGATGAAGAAACCAAAAAAAGCGGGGGCTATTTAGGTCTTTTTGTAAATGAAAGCCAGTTTTTGCCTGGGGGCTATTTAGAAACTGCATCACAAATGGATGAACGGACATATAGTGAACCTTTCCAGAGTGATTCTGGTGTAGCTATTATTTACTTGCATCAAAAGTTGCCATCTATCACATTTAGTTATGAAGAAATAAAACCATACATAAAGCGCGAACTTGCTTTAGGTAAATCAAATCAAACACTTACTGCAGACCCGCTTTGGGATAAATTAGACATTGATTGGGTATTTGAGGAATAAGATAATACAAATGCCTTATTTATCAAGTTTATTGTATTTCAGTTGACATTTTGATGATTTAAACGTACATTATAATTAAATCCTACAAAAACACTAGGAATTAGGAGGAATTGTAATGAGAGTGGCTAACAACATAACTGGTTTAATTGGGGAAACCCCGATTGTAAAATTAAATCGCACCGTAGATGATAATAGTGCAGATGTATATTTAAAATTGGAATTTATGAATCCTGGAAGCTCTGTAAAAGACCGTATTGCCTTATCGATGATTGAAGCAGCAGAAAAAGAAAATGTCTTAAAAGAAGGCGACACAATCATTGAACCAACAAGTGGAAACACTGGAATTGGTTTAGCGATGGTTGCTGCTGCAAAAGGATATAAATCAGTGCTTGTAATGCCTGATACAATGAGTAAAGAGCGTCGTAATCTTTTAAGAGCTTATGGGGCTGAACTCGTTTTGACACCTGGAGCCGATGGTATGAAAGGTGCTATTAAAAAAGCTGAAGAATTAAAAGATGCAAATGGCTATTTCATGCCACAACAATTTAACAATGAAGCAAATACAGAGGTCCACGAACGGACAACTGGTAAAGAAATCGTGAGCCAAATGAGTGATGGTCTGGATGCGTTTGTATCTGGTATTGGCACAGGTGGTACGATAACAGGTGCCGGAAAAGTATTGAAAGAGAACTTTGATGACGTGAAGATTTATGCAGTTGAACCAGAAGATTCAGCGATACTATCTGGTGGATCTCCAGGACCACATAAAATTCAAGGTCTTGGCGCTGGCTTTGTACCAAAGATTTTAAACACAGAAGTTTATGATGAAGTTATACGCATTTCGAACGATGAGGCGTTTGCTACATCACGAGAAGTCGCAAAACGTGAAGGTATTTTAGGCGGAATTTCAGCAGGAGCTGCTGTTGCAGCAGCGAAGAAAGTTGCTAAACAGTTAGGCAAAGGCAAAAAAGTACTTGCGGTAATCCCTGATAACGGTGAGCGTTACTTATCGACACCATTGTATCAATACGATACTGAAGATGAATAATACTGCATAAGTATAACAAGGCTTGGCGATAAGCTAAGTATCCCAATAGAAAGGGCTAGCATCCGTAAACTGGTGCTAACCCTTTTTTAGTGTATGAAATGATAGATTTCGCTCAGTCATAACCAGTACTTAGCTGCAAAAAAGGACACTTGCGCTTTTGTTCTGCTATGATACGATAGTAACCGAAATAATCATGTGAAAGAAGGTTATACTTTGAATTTAATAACGAACTTGAAAACATATGATTTAACTAATCGCACACATATTATGGGGATACTAAATGTAACCCCGGATTCTTTCTCGGATGGTGGGAGCTATACATCCATTGACCGGGCTGTCAAACAAGCAGTTGCAATGGAGGAGCAAGGTGCTGATATTA
The DNA here is from genome assembly GCF_041949995.1 of Virgibacillus sp. JSM 102003. Classification (NCBI taxonomy): domain Bacteria; kingdom Bacillati; phylum Bacillota; class Bacilli; order Caryophanales; family Bacillaceae; genus Virgibacillus; species Virgibacillus sp. JSM 102003. The sequence continues at coordinate 4,650 of NZ_JBHFQH010000010.1, read as the reverse complement.
TTGATATCGGCGGTGAATCCACACGGCCGAACCATGAACCGGTATCAGCCGATGAAGAACTTGATCGTGTCCTGCCGATAATTCGCAAGGTTAGGGAAGCGGTAAGTATTCCGTTATCCATTGACACATATAAGGCAGAAACAGCAAGACAGGCTGTTAAGGCAGGTGCAGATATCATAAACGATGTCTGGGGTGCTAAACGAGAACCTGAAATAGCTGAAGTTGCAGCAGAGTACAATGTTCCTATTATTCTGATGCACAATAGAACAAACAAAGATTATACATCAATTATTGATGATATGAAGAAGGATTTACAAAAGAGCATTGATACTGCTTTAGAAGCTGGCGTTACAAAAGAAAATATTATTCTTGATCCGGGAGTCGGATTTGCTAAAACTGCAGCAGATAATTTAGTTGTTATGAACAATCTTGAGAAATTTGCTGATTTGGGATATCCGGTTTTATTAGGAACATCACGTAAGACGTTTATTGGAAACATTTTGGATGTACCGCCAGAAGAACGTGATAATGGTACAGGAGCAACAACGTGCCTTGGCATTACCAAAGGTACTCAAATTATCCGGGTTCACAATGTGAAACTGCATGTTGAACTTGCTAAAATGATGGATGCAATGCTTGGAAAGAGAGGAGCGAAAACTCTTGGATAAGATTCTAATAAATCAAATGGCTTTCTATGGCTATCACGGCCTTTTTCCAGAGGAAAACAAACTCGGTCAACGTTTTTATGTGGATATACAACTAATGCTTGATTTGAAAAATTCAAGTAAATCCGATGATATGAATGATTCCATCAATTATGGAGACGTATATGAACTTATAAAAGGAATTGTGGAAGGTAAGCCTAAAAATTTGATTGAAGCTGTTGCTGAAGATATTTCCGATGCGCTATTTCAAGCATTTGATTTACTTAATGCATGTACTGTAAAAGTTATCAAGCCCGACCCTCCTATCCCGGGTCATTATCATTCGGTAGCAGTAGAAATCACCCGGGAGCGAACAGAATGAAAACCGCATACCTTGCTTTAGGGACAAATATCGAACCCAGAGAAGAACATCTGACATCAGCGCTAGAAATGCTGCAAGAAGACAATAAAATTTTTATTAGTCAACAATCATCTATATATGAAACGGCACCAGTTGGCTATACAGACCAAGCTGATTTTTTAAATATGGTAATTGAAGTAGAGACATCCCTGTTACCAATCGATCTATTGGATTTTTGTCAAAATATCGAACTGCAATTGGGGAGAAAAAAGGTGATTCGTTTTGGGCCACGAACAATTGACCTTGACATTTTAGTCTATAATCAAGAAAATAGAAAAACAGACAATTTAACAATTCCGCACCCAAGAATGCATGAACGTGCATTTGTGCTTATCCCGTTACATGAGATAGCTCCTAATTTGTTATTGTACAAGAGTGATAAGACAGTGTCGGATTATTTAAATGAACTTTCGGAAAGCGACATAAAGGATGTAACGCGATGGACATACAAAGACTCGGCAGAAGAATAAAGGCATTTCGTAAATTAAAGGGATATACGCAAGTAGAATTAGCTGCTAAGTTAGGTCTTCCTATCATTACATTGGGCAGTGTCGAGCGAGGTAAACAAGAGCCTTCCGAGGAATTATTGGGTCAAATAGCTAATACATTAGCTATAACGAAAAAAGAATTGACTATAGCGGACGAGGCATCAAAGGAGAAATGATTTAACACTTCCGAATTGCGTTGTCTTGGCAGTGCGCAGCCACCACCTATCAACAAATTAGAGGGTGCTTTCATATAGCATTTTGGTGTTTTGTGGGCACTAGAGACCTTATTTGGCGCGGAATAGGATGGTGTTAAGGGACCTTAAATACTCTCTATTAACCATGATATTTGAAAAATAAGGGCTCTATGATGAAGTTACTTTGTAATCAAGCTAGAGAGTTATTTAATACAGTATAAGTACTTCTTACTGCATAAGTGCAACTAAGGCTGTATTAAAACTTGGCGATAAGCCAAGTTTTCTAATTTTAGCTCGGGATAGATGAAACGAATTTAGTTTTTCTATATACTTGTATATAATGTGTCATATTAAGGTCGGTTTTCAGTCGAAAAAAAGAGCTATTGGAGTGATAATTGTGTCAGAAGAATTAAATGATCATATGAAAGTTCGCCGTGAGAAATTAGAATCCTATAAAGAACAAGGTGTTAATCCTTTTGGCGGAAAATTTGAACGAACTGATTCAGCAGAAGATTTAATCGCGAAGTACGACCAATTTTCTAAAGAAGAGCTGGAAGAAAAGACAGATAACGTTACCATTGCGGGACGTATAATGACAAAACGCGGGAAAGGAAAAGCGGGTTTCGCACACCTTCAGGACTTGAGTGGACAAATCCAAATTTATGTTCGAAAAGATATGATAGGTGAAGAGGCATATGACGTGTTTCAGTCAACCGACATGGGTGATATTGTCGGAGTAACTGGCGTTATGTTCAAAACAAAAGTGGGGGAGATTTCAGTAAAAGCATCTGAGTTCACCTTATTAACGAAATCCCTACGCCCGCTTCCTGAAAAATATCATGGACTTAAAGATATTGAACAACGTTATCGTCAACGTTATCTTGATTTAATAACAAATCCTGATAGCAAAGAAACATTTGTATTGCGCAGTAAAATTATCCGATCTATGCGTCATTATTTAGATGGACAAGGGTTTCTTGAAGTGGAAACGCCAATGATGCATGGTATACCAGGTGGTGCTTCTGCTCGCCCTTTTGAAACACACCATAATGCTTTAGACATCCCACTATACATGCGTATTGCGATTGAACTGCATTTAAAACGGTTGATCGTTGGAGGGTTGGAGAAGGTATATGAAGTTGGACGAGTTTTCCGTAACGAGGGAGTTTCTACACGTCACAACCCTGAATTTACAATGATGGAACTTTATGAAGCATATGCAGATTTTCATGATGTCATGTCCTTAACAGAGAATTTAATCGCACATATTACAAAAGATGTTCTAGGTAAAACAACTCTAATGTATGGGGATTATGAAATTAATCTTGAACCTGAATGGAAAAGACTCCATATGGTGGATGCGGTAAAAGAACATACAGGGGTAGATTTCTGGAAAAACATGAGCGATGAAGATGCAAGGGCGCTAGCTAAAGAACACGGTATTCAAATTCAGGATACCATGACATTCGGACACATCCTTAATGAGTTCTTTGAACAAAAAGTAGAAGAGGAGTTAATCCAGCCGACATTTATTTATGGGCACCCGGTTGAGATTTCCCCGCTTGCCAAAGGAAATGAGGAAGATGAACGGTTTACTGATCGGTTTGAATTATTTATCGTCGGACGTGAGCACGCAAATGCCTTTAGTGAATTGAATGACCCGATTGATCAACGGGAAAGATTTGAATCACAAGTTAAAGAAAGAGACGAAGGAAATGATGAAGCACACTTAATGGATGAAGATTTTCTGGAAGCATTGGAATATGGTATGCCACCTACAGGCGGGCTGGGTATTGGTATCGATCGCCTTGTTATGCTATTAACCAATTCACAATCAATTCGGGATGTGTTGTTATTCCCGCAAATGCGTAATAAACAGTAAGCTTATATAGTTGGACAACTTGGCACAGCCATCATTTCTGTGCAAGTTGTTCTTCTTTTATTATATAGGAAATTATAAAATTTAAGTGCTGAGGATAACTGGACATCAGAATCAGCGATGTCCAGCTCCGACGTACAGGACGTACCAGTGCCGGTGACGCCACAGGAGGTGGCATCACCGGCCAGCGCCTAGAGCCTAGTGGACTTCCCTTCCCGTGTCTACGATAAGAAATAAAGGATGTTCGACTAAAACCACCACATCCTGTGGCAACGTCGACCCACCCGTAGCGCTGAGCGCAGTCCATACGGCGCTGAACAGGCGCTTGCGTTTTTGTTCTTATAAAATAACTGCTGTGATAAAATTGGTTAAAATCTCCAGTAATTTTTATGTATTTTCTATTGATTTAGGGTAATAATCATGGTAAATTATTAAACGTTGCTTAAATAACAGTTAGAAAAATTGGCTTGTCGCCAAGCCTTTATATATAGTTGCACTTATGCAGTAAGAAAGGATTTATACTTTCTTATCTGCCAACCAAAACAAGTCTTCTTTTCAGCAAACAATCTCACATTCTCTTAAAAAATGAGATAAAAATGATTGACTTTGTAATTGAAAGATGGTATATTAATTAAGTCGCCATTTTGAGAGGCGGCAACGAAATTTGCTCCTTGAAAACTGAACAAAACAACCAGTATGTCAAGAAAACAGGATAAAAGTTAAACTTTTAAACCCTGATTTCAATTTTTAAGCTAAGAACAGATGATTGATTGGTGTCAATCATAATCAAACGAACTTTTATGGAGAGTTTGATCTTGGCTCAGGACGAACGCTGGCGGCGTGCCTAATACATGCAAGTCGAGCGCGGGAAGCAGGCGGATCCCTCCGGGGTGAAGCTTGTGGAACGAGCGGCGGACGGGTGAGTAACACGTGGGCAACCTGCCTGTAAGACTGGGATAACCCCGGGAAACCGGGGCTAATACCGGATAATATTTTTCAGCACATGTTGAGAAATTGAAAGGCG